>CAKMQH010000319.1 GCA_927911515.1 uncultured Neisseria sp. | reverse complement strand
GACGAAGCCGCAGACGGTACAAATAGTAAGGCAAGGCGAGGCAACGCCGTACTGGTTTAAATTTAATCCACTATATATAGGACGCTTTGCCCCCAGCCCTACCGGCTTGCTGCACATAGGCTCGCTGCTGACTGCTTTGGCTTCTTATGCCGATGCGCGTGCCAACGGCGGCAAGTGGCTGGTGCGTATGGAAGACTTGGATCCGCCTAGGGAGATGGCGGGCGCCGCCGCGCATATTTTGCACACATTGGAAGCGTTTGGCTTTGAATGGGACGGCGAAGTCGCCTACCAAAGCCGACGGGAAGGGCTGTATCAAGAGGCATTGGGTCGTCTGAAAAACGCAGGGCTGGTGTATCCGTGTTATTGCAGCCGCAAAGACTGGCAGGCGGCGGCAACGGCGGGGGCGGACGGATTTGTGTACAACGGACGTTGCCGCGTTCCGGCGCAACGACCCGAAGCGAATGGAAAAACGCCTGCTTGGCGGATTGCCGTTCCTGACAGGATGATCGGTTTTCAAGATGAAATTGTCGGCTATTACGCACAAAATTTGGCACACGATATCGGCGATTTTGTCCTGCTGCGGGCGGACGGTTTTTGGGCGTATCAGCTTGCCGTGGTCGCGGACGATGCCGAACAGGGAATCACGCATATCGTGCGCGGGCAGGATTTGCTGGTGTCCACGCCGCGTCAGATTTATTTGCAGCAATGTCTCGGCGCAAACACGCCGCATTACGCGCACCTGCCTTTGCTGGTCAATTCGCAGGGGCAGAAATGGTCCAAACAAACGCTTGCTCCCGCTTTGGATTTGAACCGGCGCGAAGCGCTTTTGCGGCAAGTAATGCGTTATCTCAATCTTCCCGACGCGCCGGAGGTTGACCGCCCCGAGGAATTGTTGGCGTGGGCGGTTTTACATTGGGATATACGGGTGATACCGGTTCATGACATAGTCACGGAGTAAATTTGTAAATTTGCAACAAATTACTTGAGGTATTACTTAATTTTTTTAATTTTTGTAAGTAATTGCTTGTTTTTCAGATAAAGTTAACAGAATTAAGGTATATTCCTAAACACCTCCAAACCACTTTCATTTGAGATAAATGTTTGGTCTGCCTGCCAAAACGGCAGAAGGGGGCAAACGTATGAGAAAAATGTTTCAACATACCAAAAACACGCGGGAATGTTGTGTATTGATTTAAAATTCACATCCACATTTAAAATAACAAAGAAAATTATGTTAAGTGCCATTATTGTTGAAGACGAAGTACTGGCAGCAGAGCGCTTAAGGGTCTTACTCGAAGAGTGCAACGTCGTCTTGCTCAATGTATTCCACCATGCCCAGCCGGCATTGGATTGGTTGAGCATACACGAAGCAGATGTCGTATTTGCCGATATCGGACTGCCTGAAATCAATGGTTTGGAGTTTGTCGAACGCATCAAGCGCGGCGCCAAACGCCAGCCCGAAATTATTTTCACCACCGCCTATGAAGAACACGCCCTGCGTGCCTTTGAATTGGCTGCCGCCGATTACCTGCTCAAGCCCATCAGAATGACCCGCCTGCAAGCGGCGCTTGACCGCGTTGGCGAAAAATATCGCGAAAAAGCAGATGATTTCACCCATTTCACCGTCTTCAGCCGTGATTTGATGATTGAAATCCCGTGGCAGCAGGCGCGTTATTTATTGGCGGAACACAAAACCGTATTCCTGATTACCGGCGACGGACAGCGATACGAATTGCCCAAAACGCTGGTTTCATGGGAAGAGCTGCTTGGAGACAAAGTAATCCGTATCCACCGCAACGCCATCGTGTTCCGACACACCTTAGACTGCCTTATCCGCTTGGATGAAGAAGAAGACGAGAGCAACGCCATTTGGGGCGCGAAGGTTTTGGACGTACCCAAACCCCTTCCCGTCAGCCGCCGCCAATTGGCAACCCTGCGCAAGATTCTGAAAAAACAAATCTGATAGCAGATTGACCGCATCATCAAAAAAAGCCCTGCCGTTTGGCAGGGCTTTTGTTTTTCAGACGACCCCTTGTCGTGAACTGATTTGGTAGTCGGAATAAGGCGGCAAAGTGGCGGATGGATAAGATTGGGATAAGGCGGGACAACACTCTATCCCGCTATTCGAACCTTATCGCGATGCGCCATCATGTGCCGTTTGATCATGATCCCGCACGATTTTGTCGTACACGGCTTCAGGCAGGTAGTGGCGTATTATGTCGCGCCAGCCGTCAGGGCCGACCAAACCTTTGACCATGGTGGAAGACACTTCGGCGATTTCACGCGGCGGCATCAGGAAGACCGTCGAAATTTCGGGCGCGAGGTCACTGTTGATATAGCGCATCGAGCGTTCGTATTCATAGTCGGCGGCGGAGCGGATACCGCGAACGATAAAGCCCGCGCCGATTTCGCGCGCGTAGCGGACCAAGAAGCGGTTTTCAAATACGCAGACACGGACATTGGGAAAGTTGCCCGTAATCGCTTCAAGCATGGCGCGGCGCTCGTCTATGGTGTAGGTGTTGCGTTTTTCAGGATTGATGCCGATGGCGACGACGAGTTCGTCAAAAAGCGCCTGCGCTTCTTTTATCATCCAAAGATGACCGAGCGTCGGCGGGTCGAAACTGCCTGCGTAAACAGCGCGGCGCGGGGGAATCGTTTTCATGGAAAGTAGAGTGAGTGATGGCAGCCGTCAGCATAGCGGGCGGGGGCGGGAATGTCAAAAAGGTCGTCTGAAACACAAATCAGTCCGTATTGGGGCGAAACCGGGTTTTCAGACGACCTATTCATTAAAACATGATTGATATGAAATCAAACGCCGGAAAGATTCGCTTCAGGCGGTTTAAAGCAATAACGCGGCGACACCGGATAGCCTTCCTTTACTTCGAAATCCTTTAATAGCATAATAAATAGAAATTATTATCAAAATTTATCCGTCTTAGACAAATGGGCGAAAGTGCATTTGTATAGTGGATTAAATTTAAATCAGAACAAGGCGACGAAGCTGCAGACAGTACAGATAGTACCTGCAAGGCGAGGCAACGCCGTACTGGTTTAAAGTTTAATCCGCCATATTTCAGACGGATTCGATATGGAGATTGGAAAATGGAACTGAAAAGACGTGATTTCTTAAAAATGACCGCCGCACTGGCAGCGGCAGGGGTTTCGCCTTCGCTGTTGGCGGCGGGGAAAGAGCAATTTACCGTGTACGGCGCGCGGCGATGCCCAGCGTCACCATTGCCGTAGCGGCGTTGCAGGGCAAGCTGGCGAAGCAGGCGGATGTGTCGCTCAAGGTTTGGCGTTCGCCCGATCAGCTTCGCGCGGGTGTGGCGAGCGGGCAATTTAAAGTGATGATGAGTCCGAGCAATGTCGGCGTAAACCTGCGCAACCAAGGGCAAAAAGTCGGCATGGTGAATATTTTGACCAACGGCATCACGCAGTTGGTCTGCAAAGGCAGCGCGATTGCCTCGCCGCAGGATTTGGTCGGCAAAAAAATCCTTGTGCCGTTTAAAAACGACATGCCCGACATCGTGCTGCAAGCCTTGTTGAAAAAACTGAAAATCGACGCGCACAAAGTCGGCATCACTTACACTGCCACGCCGCCCGAAGCGGTGGGGCTGTTTTTGAGCAAGGACTACCACGCCGCCATCCTGCCCGAACCGATGGCGAGCGCGGGTATGCTCAAAGGCAAAACCATGGGCGTAAACGTCGTGCGCGGCTTTGACTTAGTGAAAGCATGGGGGCAGGCGTTTGACACCAAACCGCTGATTCCGATGGCGGGCATCATCGCCAACGAAGAATATTTCCACGCGCACAAAGCCCAGTTCGACATCTTCCATCAGGATTTGAAAAACGCGCTCAACTGGATACTGGCCAACCGCCAAAGCGCCGCGAAAATCGGCAAAAACTACCTCCCCGCCCCCGAACCCGCCCTAGTCATGGGCTTGGACGGCGCGCGGCTGACGGTAACCAAAGGCAGCGAAGTGAAGAACGAGATTTTGAAGTTTTACGAAATCCTGATGCAATTCAACCCGAAACTCTTGGGCGGCAAGCTGCCGGATAACGGGTTCTTCTTGGCTTAAAGGGAGGAGAGGTCGTCTGAAAAGGGTAGGGTGGTCGTGAATACCTGATTTATCATTTTTCAGACGACTTGTTAGGACATTATCAGCAGCGTGGGTCGGATTCTTGAATCCGACATTTCGGCTCTTTTCAGACGACCTATCAGATAACAGTCAGAACAGTACACAAAAAGCCGTCATTCCCGCGCAGGCGGGAATCCAGTCTTAGATATTGCAGGAATATTTTAAAATTGCAGCGACGTCAAACTTCTGGATTCCCGCCTGCGCGGGAATGACGGCAGGTGGTAACCGTAGGTTGAGTTGTTAAACCCAACAAAACTGTTGAACTGCCTGAAATGTTGGGTCATGACCAACCTACGATTACTAGATTTTCAATAACCTTGTACAATATTTAAATTTCTAAAAAAGAATGAGGAAAATATGTCTACCAAAATAAATCGATTCAATAACGATATCATCCCTTTGTGGAATGAGCTTCAGAATTTTGTTAGTGGAATTGATGAATCACGTATATCAGATGGATATATAGAAAATTTTGCCTATTTAAGAAAAATAACTGCTTTTTTATCAGAAGCAATGTCTTGTATTGATGCTGATTTCTTACCTGAAAAGGTGATTAAAGATATTCAAGCAAGTTTATTCAATATAAAAGCCAACTTAGGACAAACTCTTAATTATAATAATATAATTTATATTCGGAAAGTGGAAATATATTTAGATGAATTATTACAAGTAATTTTCCCTTTTATTCTTCAAAAAGATAAAGCAATCAAAGGAACATTGTTAAGTTTGAAAGAATATTCAGAAACTATCGCCAATTATGTGGAAAATAAGGTTGGGGAAATAGAATTATTTCAAAAAAATGCAAGTAAAGTTAAATCTGAATTAGAAAATGAGAGGAGTAGATCTCAGATGCTTAGAACTGAAATAGAAGAATATAGAGATTCGATATTTTCAAAGCGTGGTATAAAAGATAGTATTGAACATTTATTGAATAATTTAAAATCAGAATCTTCAGAAATAACAAAATTTAACAATTTAATTTATAGTGAGCATGGATTAAAACAAAAAATTGATAATTTTTCTTCAAGTATCTCTAAAGATAGTAAATATATTAATGAATTAAAAGATAGGGGTATGAATACCTTACAAGAATTAGAGCAATTTTACGATAAGATTTTTGGTGAAGATGATTTAAATGGAAATAAAACAGGAGGATTAAAACAAGAAATTGAAAAAAGAACAAAAGATTTAGAGGAATTTAAAAAGGAGCAAAAAAAACGATATGATGAGCTTAATAAACAAATTGAAAATTTACTACCAGGAGCAACATCTGCCGGGCTATCTAGTGCATATAATGAAATGAGAAATAAATTTAGTAAAAGTGCAAAATGGTATGCAGGAGGATTTTATGTTTCATTATCCATTTTGCTTGTTACGATCTTATCTATAAGAGATGTCGTATTAGTGGATAAGATTCCTTTAGATAAGGGGATTTGGATCAGTCTTCTTGTGTTATTGGGAAATTTTGCAGTAAAAATACCTTTTATAATTCCAGCGTTATGGTTGGTAATATTTATGTCAAGAAGGCGAAGTGAAGCAGAGAGATTATCGCAAGAATATGTACATAAAGAGGTTTTGGCTAAATCATATGACAGTTATAAACAACAAATTGAGAAATTATCAAAAGAAGATCAAAAAGAACTATTACCAGTATTAATGGAAGGTATGATCAGAGCCATTTCTTTAAATCCTGCGGAAACACTGGATAAAAAACATCAAAGTGATAGTCCCATTTCAGAAGTTTTAAAAGATAATAAATTTATAGATTCTATTGCAGATAAAATAAAAAGCTCTTCTAAATCCTAAATAGAACACAACAAGAGTAGATTGGCTTAGCCGCAGTCGTAACCCAACAAAACACCAAAATCCCAAACTGAGGTCGTCTGAAAACAATATTTGAGAAAACCAAACCGTTTTGTTGGTTTACGGCGTTCCGTCTAACCCAATCAACCGCTATTTTTCAGACGACCTACCATCCCCAAACCATCCCCATCAACCAACACCCAAACCATGATTAAAACCGATAAAATCCGCAAACCGCAGCCTGCGCTGTTTTACATCATCGACTACCTTTGGAGCGGCTTTGCCGGTCTGAGCGTGGCGATGGTGGTGGTGGCGTTGTGGGCGTGGGGCAGTGCCGTGTTCGGCGGGTTTATGCTGCCTGCGCCGGTGGAGGTGTTTCAAAAGTCTCTGGATTTATTGAAACATTTTCAGGAAAACGAAATCGGGATTTCGCTGTGGCGGTCGGTGGTGGGCATTTCGGTTGCTTTGGTAGCAGGACTAGCGGCAGGGCTGGTGGCGGGCAGTTTTAAGACGGCGATGGCGTTGCTTAAGCCTGTGATTACGGTTTTGTTGGCGATGCCGCCGATTATTTGGGTGGTGATGGCGTTGTTTTGGTTCGGTTTCGGTAATCCGAGCGTGTTGTTTACCATCATTGTGTTGGTTGCGCCGCTGACGTTTGCGAGTGCGGCGGTCGGGATGGCGAGCGTGAACAAGCAGCATGAGGAATTGTTTGACGCTTATAAATTGGGTCGTCTGAAAAAAATCCGCTATCTGTATATCCCGCATCTGACGGGCTATGTGATTTCCAGCGTCGGCGTGGCGGTGGCGATGGGGGTGAAGGTGGTGATTATGGCGGAACTCTTGGGCGCGAGCGAAGGCGTGGGTGCGCGGATTGCGGACGCGAGGGCGATGTTGGAGACTTCGACGGTGATGGCTTATGTGGTATTGGTTATCGTGTTTGTGTCGCTGTTTGAATACTTAATTACCAAGCCTTTGGAAATTTTGTTTATGCCGTGGAGAAGATGATGCTCTGTCTTGAAAACGTGCGTTTTGAAATTCTCCGCGATCCCATTGTGCGCGATTTCAGTTTGAACCTGCAACACGGCGAAGTAAAAGCTTTGTTCGGGCCGAGCGGCTGCGGCAAGACGACGGTTTTGCGGCTGATTGCGGGTTTGGAAACGCCGAAATCGGGCACGATACGCAATACTTTCCGCAAAACGGGTTTTCTGTTTCAGGAAAACCGCCTGCCGGGAAACTTGACCGCGATGCAGAATATCGCTATTTTTATGGACAAACTCGATGAAGGCGAAATCATCGCGCTGGCGGCGAAAGTCGGGCTGACTGCGGGCGATTTGAACAAATATCCGACCGAATTGTCCGGCGGCATGGCGAAACGGGTAGCATTTTTGCGCCTGCTGCTGTGCGGCTGCGACCTTGCCTTGCTGGACGAGCCGTTCGTCGGTTTGGACCGCGATTTGCGCGATATTTTGGTCGCCATGCTGGTGGAAAAATCGAGCGGCAGGGCATGGCGTGTATGCTGGTAACGCACGACCGCTTCGAAGCCGCACGCCTGAGCCATGAAATCATGCTGCTTCCACTAAGGGCATGAACGTTGCAAAACGTGGATTACCCTTGCCTACGCCGCCTGTCCGAACGCCGTTCGCTTTTGAACGAAGCCG
>CAKMQH010000318.1 GCA_927911515.1 uncultured Neisseria sp. | reverse complement strand
TTACTTTCTACTGAATACAGATGTAAAACGATATCATTATAATCGAAATAAATTAAAAATATATTTTAGTCAAAGATAAATGCTTGATAACGTTATTAATTTTTTTACATCTAAGAACGATGGATGCTCCTCTTCAAAAGAAGGGTCGTCTGAAAGCCTCAAATCCTATAGTGGATTAAATTTAAATCAGGACAAGGCGACGAAGCCGCAGACAGTACAGATAGTACGGCAAGGCGAGGCAACGCCGTACTGGTTTAAAGTTAATCCACTATATTTTCAGACGACCCATACTCCCGCATCTTCACCAAACTGCCTGAAATACAGCTAAAAATCCGTTTTCCCCACTTGCCAAGCCTGTTAAATTTTTTTACGATACAGCCATAGATTGTAAACAAAGGCCACAAGCCGACTGTTTTTTTTCAGACGACATTACCCTGTCAGATTTCATTTCTATAACCGTAAGCCGCCAAGCGGCTGTTTTCATACCACATCAAAGTAAGAGGTATCAAAGTGTCTGATTCCAAAACAAACGAACGCGCGACGTTTAACAACCGCCGCGCGTTTATGGTTGCCGCCATCGGCTCTGCCGTCGGCTTGGGCAACATTTGGCGCTTTCCCTACATTGCCTTCGACAACGGCGGCGGCGCGTTTCTCGTTCCCTATCTGGTTGCACTATTGACCGCGGGCATCCCGCTGCTGCTGCTCGACTACGCCATCGGTCACCGCTACCGCGGCTCTGCTCCGCTGGCTTTCCGCCGTCTCGGCCGCTGGTTCGAGCCTGTGGGCTGGTGGAACGTGATGACCAACATCATCATCTGTATCTACTACGCAGTCATCATCGGCTGGTCGGCAAGCTATGCGTATTACTCGCTGAACGCGGCATGGGGCGCAGATCCGCAGGCGTTTTTCTTTAAAGACTTTTTGAACATGGCAGGTCCTGAAGCCTTAGGCTTGGATTTTGTCGGCAAAGTCGTCGGCCCGCTGATCGGCGTATGGCTGTTTACCTGCATCATCATGGCTTTAGGCGTACAGAAGGGCGTGGCGGGTGCATCTTCGTTCTTCATGCCGCTGCTTTTGATTATGTTCATCATCATGGTCGGCATCTCGCTGACGCTGCCGGGCGCGGCTAAGGGATTGGATGCGCTGTTTACGCCCGACTGGTCCAAACTTTCCGATCCTAAAGTCTGGGTCGCCGCATACGGTCAGATTTTCTTCTCACTCTCCATCTGCTTCGGCATCATGATAACTTACTCTTCCTACCTGAAGAAAAAAACCGACTTGGGCGGTACCGGCTTGGTTGTCGGCTTTGCCAACAGCAGCTTTGAATTGCTCGCCGGCATCGGCGTATTCGCCGCGCTGGGCTTTATGGCGCAAGCCAAAGGACAAGCCGTCAGCGAAGTCGCTTCCAGCGGCATCGGCTTGGCATTCATCGCCTTCCCGACCATCATCAATCAAGCAGGCACTATGGGCGCAATCATCGGCATATTGTTCTTCGGTTCGCTGGTATTCGCAGGCATTACCTCGATGATTTCCATCGTTGAGGTCATTGTTGCCGCCATTCAGGACAAATTGAACATCGGCCGCGTCAACGCCACCCTGCTCGTCTGCATTCCGATGGGCATTATCTCCACCCTGCTCTTCGGCACGACCACCGGCCTGCCCGTTTTAGACGTATTGGACAAATTCGTCAACACCTACGGCATCGTCGCCGCCGGCTTCGTCTATGTTTTGGCCATCATCGTCCTGCGCAAACTGCCCGAGCTGCGCAACCACCTGAATGCGCTCTCTTCCGTCCGCGTCGGCGCGATTTGGACTGCCTGCGTCATCTTTACCGTCGCTATGCTCAGCTATATGTTGTACCAAGACACCAGCGGCCTGCTTAAAGAAAACTACTCGAAATATCCCGACGATTTCCTCAATATCTTCGGCTGGGGTATGTCGATCGGTCTGATTGTCATCGCCGTATTGCTGTCGCTTTTGCCTTGGAAGCATGGTCAAAACTTCAACGTCAAAGACGAACACGAACATGAACAAGGAGATAAAGAATGAGTACCTCAGCCATCGTTATGATGATTATCGCACTCGTCGTCATCTGGGGCGGATTCATTCTGTCCGTATGGCGGCTGCCTGAAGAATAGGCTTTTTCAAATAAGTGTTGCAGACACCGCACAGGTCGTCTGAAAACCCGACGCCCCGAAACCGCATACCGGCTTCGGGGCGTTTTGTTACCGCCAAATCCAAGACAGACAAGGCTTTCCATCTATCAGCCGAGTAACCGTACCGCACAAAAGCAACATTTGTTTACGCTAATTTTCCACAGGCGGGCGAAGGTAAACAAAGGGCTGATTATAATGAAAATAACTCCGGCATCTGCCGTGTTTCACGAAAGGACGAAACCATGACTATGAAACCACTTATGGCGGTATTGCTCGCCGCCAGCCTCTCCCTCCCCGCCATCAATGCGGAAGCACGGGGCACGGCAAATCAGAAAAAAAGCCACCATCGCCGGCGCAGCGGCAGGCGCAGCTTTGGGCGGTCTGATGGGCAACGACAGACAAAGCGTACTCATAGGCGCAGTGGCAGGCGGGTTGGCAGGCAATGCCTATGCCTACCGTAATAAAAAATTGAATCAAAAAGACAGAGAGAGATACGAAGACCGTTATCGCGACTACGACTACTACCACTACGACCGTGATGACGACTACTACTACGGTCGTGATCGCGACGACTACGACGATTACTACCGTTATGAGAAAACGTTACAAAAAAAACAAACATTACTATCGCAAATACCGCGACTGGGACGATGATTACTATGATTACGACGACGATTAAACCCATCGTCTGAATATCTGAACCAAAGGTCGTCTGAAAACCTGAAACAAGGTTAAAACACCTTCCAATCTTGGGTATGCCCAAGCCGTTTTCAGACGACCTTAGATTCTGATTTCAAGTACAACAAACACTTGGCGTTTCATAGCCAAGTGTTTTTTTTCTTGGTCGGCAGTTCACCTCATCTTGAACCCTGCGTCTCTCCCGATCACTCATGTTTCGGAAATTGGTTTATTTAGCGAAGTATTGCCGGATGATTCCCTATGTACCTTTTTTGTGTAGCTTATAGCAGTCTTTCTTGCAGCAAACGGCTACTGGTCTTTTCTATAGTGGATTAACAAAAATCAGGACAAGGCGACGAAGCCGCAGACAGTACAGATAGTACGGAACCGATTCACTTGGTGCTTCAGCA
>CAKMQH010000317.1 GCA_927911515.1 uncultured Neisseria sp. | reverse complement strand
GAAGCTATTTACAGGATAAAGCTGCTCGCAGCCCGTTGCGTCATCCGCATATGCTTGAGAAACAGAGACCGTCTGAATGCCGCTATCGGCATGAGACAAAATGGGCAGCAACATGGCCGGCCACAGCAAAGCAGCTAAAAATTTCACACTCATCTCTTTCTTGATAGAAATTATTACTTGCATTGATATTATTCCCAATATTTTTTCACTGCAAGCACATTTACACGCTAATTGTTTGTTTTATTTTGATGTTTATATGTTATTGCAAGTTGGGTAGCCCAGGCCGTCTGAAACATGCTTTGTCGCAAAATACGGGCAAGCTGCTACAATACAGCCGCTATGTCGAAACAAAACAAACGGAGAAACGGCACGCCATGAGCAACACACGACAAACACCGGAAATCCCCGCCGCACCGATGCAAGAATCCCGCACGTGGTTTGACGCGCACACCGCCGGTTTGCCCGAACCTGCGCAAAAGCTGCTTCAGACGGCCTTGTCGCTGGCCGAGACGCATTATCCTGCCGATGCGGCCACGCCTGCGGGCGAGCCGCTTTTGGCGCACCTTTTGGGTGCGGCGCGTATGGTGAACGAATTGGATTTGCTGCCTGATGCGGTGGCCGCCACGCTTTTGGCCGACATCGTGCGTTTTGTGCCCGACTGGCGCGAGCTGCTCACGGAACGCTGCAACAGCACCGTCGCCGAGCTGGTCAAAGGCGTGGACGAAGTGCAGAAACTCACCCACTTCGCCCGCGTGGACAGCCTCGCCACTTCCGAAGAACGCGCGCAGCAAGCCGAAACCATGCGTAAAATGCTGCTGGCGATGGTTACCGACATCCGCGTCGTGTTGATCAAGCTCGCCATGCGCACCCGCACCATGCAGTTTCTCAGCAATATCCCTGACAGCCCCGAAAAGCGCGCCGTCCGCCAAAGAAACCCTCGACATCTTCGCCCCGCTCGCCAACCGTTTGGGCGTGTGGCAGCTCAAGTGGCAGCTCGAAGACCTCGGCTTCCGCCATCAAGAACCCGAAAAATACCGCGAAATCGCGCTGCTTTTGGACGAAAAACGCACCGAACGCCTCGAATACATCGAAAACTTCCTCAACATCCTGCGCGGCGAACTTAAAAAATACAACGTCCACTTCGAAGTCGCCGGCCGCCCGAAACACATCTACTCCATTTACAAAAAAATGGTGAAGAAAAAACTCAGCTTCGACGGGCTCTTTGACATCCGCGCCGTGCGGATTCTGGTCGATACCGTTCCTGAGTGTTACACCACGCTGGGTATCGTCCACAGCCTCTGGCAGCCCATCCCGGGCGAGTTCGACGACTACATCGCCAACCCCAAAGGCAACGGCTATAAAAGTTTGCACACCGTCATCGTCGGCCCGGAAGACAAAGGCGTGGAAGTGCAAATCCGCACCTTCGATATGCACCAATTCAACGAATTCGGTGTCGCCGCCCACTGGCGTTACAAAGAGGGCGGCAAAGGCGATTCCGCCTACGAACAGAAAATCGCTTGGTTGCGCCAACTTTTGGACTGGCGCGAAAACATGGCGGAAAGCGGCAAGGAAGACCTCGCCGCCGCCTTCAAAACCGAGCTTTTCAACGACACGATTTACGTCCTGACCCCGCACGGCAAAGTCCTCTCCCTGCCCACGGGCGCGACCCCCATCGACTTCGCCTACGCCCTGCACAGCAGCATCGGCGACCGCTGCCGCGGTGCGAAAGTCGAAGGGCAAATCGTGCCGCTGTCCACCCCGCTTGAAAACGGACAGCGCGTCGAAATCATTACCGCCAAAGAAGGGCATCCCTCCGTCAACTGGCTCTACGAAGGCTGGGTCAAATCCAGCAAGGCAATCGGCAAAATCCGCGCCTACATCCGCCAGCAAAACGCCGACACCGTGCGCGAAGAAGGCCGCGTCCAACTCGACAAACAGCTTGCCAAACTCACGCCCAAACCCAACCTGCAAGAGCTTGCCGAAAACCTCGGCTACAAAAAACTCGACGACCTCTACACCGCCGTCGGACAAGGCGAAATTTCCAACCGCGCCATCCAGAAAGCCTGCGGCACGCTGAACGAACCGCCGCCCGTTCCCGTCAGCGAAACCACCATCGTCAAACAGTCTAAAATCAAAAAAGGCGGCAAAACAGGTGTCCTCATCGATGGCGAAGACGGCTTGATGACCACGCTTGCCAAAATGCTGCAAACCCGCGCCGCCCGACGATATTGTCGGCTTCGTTACCCGCGAACGCGGCATTTCGGTACACCGCAAAACCTGCCCGTCTTTCCAACACCTTGCCGAACAAGCGCCTGAGAAAGTGCTGGACGCAAGTTGGGCGGCATTGCAGGAAGGGCAAGTGTTCGCCGTCGATGTCGAAATCCGCGCACAAGACCGCGCGGGGCTTTTACGCGACGTATCCGATGCGCTCGCCCGCCACAAACTCAACGTTACCGCCGTGCAAACCCAGTCCCGCGACTTGGAAGCCAGCATGAGGTTCACGCTCGAAGTCAAACAAGTCAACGACCTCCCGCGCGTCCTCGCCAGCCTCGGCGACGTCAAAGGCGTGTTGAGCGTCACGCGCTTGTAAGGGGGAGCAAAAGGTCGTCTGAAAAACGGATTTCGGTTTTTTCAGACGACCTTTTTTGTCTGTATCGTCAATCGATATCGGAAGTATCTGTTCAGTTATTTCTGCCTGCGCGGAAATAACGGCAATTTGAGTAGCTTTGATAAATCTTTATCTGCTTCCCAAGAACAGCCACACCTTCAAATCAAAGGTCGTCTGCAAACTGCAATATGCGGTTTGAACTGCACCCCAAAAGTTGGACACATCCCCTCCAACTCACAAGGTGCAGTTTTTTTTATGAGCAAATATACATTACACTTCAAATACCAAGCCGTACTCCACTACCTGCACATACGCAGCCAACAGCGTACCGCAGACCACTACGGCATCTCCCGAACCCACCTGCGACGATGGATACGCGCCTATCAGGA
>CAKMQH010000316.1 GCA_927911515.1 uncultured Neisseria sp. | reverse complement strand
TTTCCCAACAGACGGCCAATATGTTTTGTAGAAGATCCAACACCCCTATTTTCCAAAGAACCAATTTTGCTAATTCCCCAGTAAATCAAAAGCATCTGAAATTGTGGATTTCCCCGTACCATTTTCTCCATAAATGATCGTCAGTTTTTTGCCTTTTTCAAAATTCAGAACAAAAGGCGTTACAGAACCTCTAAGATTTTCAATAGATAAACTTTTTAATGAAATAGTGGACATTTTTATTCTCCAATTCCCATATTTGTTTTATCTATAGCTTTTTCTATAGCCAATAACCAATCTTCCTCTTTCATTGAACCTGTAGCAATTTTCTCTTGATAGCGATCTAAATCAGTAGCTAAAAATAACTTTTCTTCAATTAAAGAAGGAAAAATTAATTCGATTAATTCTTCATCTGGTGATTTCATCTTACCATTTCCTCGCATAATTAGTTTTTACTACAGATGAAATATAGGAATTAAGACCTATCCCTTGTACTGCTAAATTCTTCATCTGTTCTACTGCATATCTACCTGGTTTAACATATGTATATAAATAGTTTCTATAACGCCCACTCTTAAATACAACATGAATAGAATCTTCAAAAATTTGATACGAAACGATATTAGAGTTTCTAGAAAGATTTTGATAAAGCTCCATTAAACCATCTCCCACTCAATAAAAAACAATTCTTCCTCTTCCACCTTCTGTTTCAAACTTTCTTCCAAATCTTCAATCAGTTTGTTACGCTGCGCTTCGATTTCATCTTGTTTATCAAAAAGTTCTCGGCGTTGGCGGCTACGTTTGTTTTCTAATTCGCGCTGTTTTTTCTGCCAGCTTAGTTTTTCTTCCAACGTAGCGGAAGTGGCGGCGGTGCGGCGGACTTCTTTAATTTCACGATCGGTTTCTTTAATGTCCTGTTCCAAACCTTGTTTTAAGTCATCCGCCCAGTCGTCCAGTTTTTGCACTTCCTCCTCAAAATAGCCCAAATTACGTTTGGTGGCTTGGTTTAATAGTGTTTGGCGGCGTTCAGCCATATTGTCGGATAATGTCGTCTGAAATCCGTTTTTTATTGTGGTTTCGGCAATATGTGCGGGCAGGCGCAGAAGTTTTTCTGGATCGTCAGCTTGTAGGATTTCACCGTTTTCAGTTATGGCGGCAATCAGTATATGTTGTTCCATATCACCCAGTGCGCGGATGCTGATGAGTTTGGCAATCAGTTGTCCGCTTCGTCCGCGATAGGGTTCGAGTGTACTGATCCTGCCGTTATGCTCTTGATAATCAAAAATTAGACGAGCTGGTGGACAATCGCGTTTTTGGCGCGATCGATGATAGCCTGTGCCAAGGGATGGGTGATGCGATAGAGATAGGCTTCGCCACTTTTTCTCGGCAGTTCATATCGCCCTGTTGGAATGCCAAGGTCGTCTAAAAGATTTTCAGGTAGCTTATTGAGTATAAAACCACCGTCATAGAAGTCTGAGCTATCACCAAGTTCGCTTCGGGTTAACTCCATTAAGATTTTTTCGTATTTGTTGAGTGCTACTTGGCTTTCTTCAGCACGAACACGCAGTCTTTCGCGGACTTCTTCATCAAAATTTTCCAGCAGGGTTTGACGGGCTTTCATCATGTTCTGGTTAATTTCGTCCGATAGTTCACTTTGCAGGCTATCAAAGGCAGTTTTGATGTCTTCGGACTGGCGGCATTGGCGGTAGATTTCAGCAATGCGTCGTTCGATATCTACGCCGCTACCGATTGCTCCCAATACTTCGTCGCTGGCACCAAATACACCATCAAAAAGCTTAAATTTTTGCTCAAGCAATTCGTAAACACGTTGGTCGGCTTCATTGGTTTCATCAACAAAGTTCACCACAACGACATCATGTTTTTGCCCATATCGGTGACAGCGTCCAATGCGCTGTTCGACACGTTGTGGATTCCAAGGCAGATCATAATTGATAATGAGTGAGCAAAATTGTAGGTTAATGCCTTCTGCACCTGCTTCAGTGGCAATCATGATGGTACCGCGCTCTTTGAAATGCTCTACTAAAGCGGCACGGGTATCGGCAGTTTTGGAACCGGTGATTTTATCGCTGCCTTCATGCCGTTTGAGCCAGTCTTTATAGATTTTTTGTGCTTGAGGATCACTGTTTGTACCATTGAATAACACGATACCGTTACCATTCTCGCCTGCGTAGTCGGTTTGGGCAAGACATTCTAAGAGATAGGCTTGGGTGCGTTTGGATTCGGTAAAAATAATGGCCTTTTGCGCCGCACCAAGTTCTTTCAATTTGCCAAAGGCTGTGGAAAGCGCGGTCAATAATGCACGGCTTTTTGCGTCTTCTCGAATGTTTTCGGCAAGTTGTTTAAAATGTTTAAGCTCTTCAATTTCATCAGCAATCGCTTGATATTCATCAGCAGTCAGAATGTTCGATTCGTTTTCCTCTTCCCATTCTTCTGCAGTTTCATCTAAGCTTTCATAATCTTCATCCAGAGTTTCGACCAGGTCTTGCGTGGTTGATTCTGCCAATATGCCTTGTAGGCGCTTGGTCATAGTATCCAGTGCACCTGCAATAGCGCGGCTACTAGAGGCTAAAAGTTTCCACAACACTAGGGAAATAAGCTGTCGTTGTCCTTCTGGCATTGCTTGCAGATTTGGACGACGAAGGTATTCGGCAACCAAATGAGAAAATTCTCGTTCTTGGTCGGATGGAGTAAATTTTTGCAGGATGGCAAGGCGATGAGTATAGGGAACATAAGCCTGTACTTGACGGCGTAAGGTACGTCGGCAAACAGGGCTGAGTCGCTGGCGCAGATGAGATAAGGTCTGTTCTGTGGCCTTTGCACCGAATTGAGCACGAAAACTATCTAAGTCGCCAAAAACACGGTCATCTATCATGCTGACCAAGCCGTAAAGTTCAAGCAAAGAATTTTGCAAAGGAGTAGCAGTTAATAGGACTTTGCTGGATACGTTTTCCAAAGCTTCTTTTAAAGTTTTACCGATAACATTGTTTTTCTTATAAACATTGCGTAGACGATGAGCTTCATCTAATACAACCAAATCCCATCCAATTTGTTTAATATCATCCGCTTTAGATTTAGCAAATTGATAGGAGCAGATAACGGGATTTTCTTGACGAAAAGGGTTTTTGCCTGTTTTTTTATGGCATTGTAACTTTTAGCCTCCAAAATCATGCCCTGTAAGCCAAATTTTTCCTGTAACTCTTGATGCCATTGTTTGCGTAAGTTGGCCGGGGTGATAATCAGAATTTTACGTTTGCGTTCTGCCCAATGCTGCAATATTACCAAGCCCGCTTCGATGGTTTTTCCTAAACCTACCTCATCTGCCAAAATCACACCTTTCGACAAGGGATTTTTGCAGGCAAACAAGGCTGCATCAACTTGATGCGGGTTTAAATCGACTTGGGCATCAACCAATGTTGTTGCTAGCGAGTCCATACTTCCGCCCTCGGCTTGACGAGTTAAAAGCCAGGAGTAGTATCGAGCTTGATGTGGTGTCAGTTGAGATTGGGACATGGTCTTAATTTTCTCCAAATTACTTTTTAGGCCATACGAAGGATATGCCTTTTAAAGGTAAAAATCAAATTAATATTCTATAAATTATAAGTTCAGTTAAAACACCAAACTCTCCCCCTTCAAAAACTCCACATCCTCCCAAGAAAGCCCCGCCACGTCATCATACAAATCCAGTCCAATCAGCGTATAAAACTGTTTGCCGAAGTTTTTCTCGTTAATCGGTTCGATACGCCCTGCTTATATAAAGCGGCGAGGGCTTTTTCGGGGATTTGGATGGTGTAGGGTTGCAGTTTGCGTAGCAGTCCACCGATGTGGTCGGCGTGGTGCAGGCTGCTAATGAGGTTTTCGGCCTCGTTGTCAAACGGAATAATCAGCGGCTGCATATGGCTTTCGATCATGCGGAATTGGTCGGCAATGGTTTGGAATGGGAAATCGAGGCTTTGCCCTGTATCGTTGTGCATTTTCAGAATTTTTTTTATTATCCAGTTCGCTGCCTTTTAATTGATAAAGCTCGGCGAAGTAGGCGGCGACGGCTTGGGTGGATAAGAGGTCGTCTGAAAAACTGTCGGCGGTCAGGCGCATAACGGCGGCTTGGGTGGCAAGTTCGGGCGGGGCTTTCCATTTGTCTTCGGGTGCGAATATCCAGACAAAGCTGTTTTCAGACGGCCTTTTGCCTTCGCGGTTGCAGCGTCCGGCGGCTTGCGCAACGCTGTCTAAACCTGCTTCGGCTCGCATCACCAGTGGGAAATCCACATCGACGCCGGCTTCGATTAAGGAGGTGGCGATAACGCGGCAGGGTTCGCCCTTTTTCAGACGGCCTCGGATCTCATCAAGCTTTTGACTGCGGTGTTTGGCGCACATTAAGGTGGTCAGGTGGAACGTACCGTCAAGGTGTCTGGCTTGGTCGTACAGGCTGCGGGCATGGCGGCGGTTGTTGACGATGATGAGCATTTGCGGGTGTTCGGCAAATTTGGCGAGCAAGTCGGTGTCGGTTTGTGTGTCGATGTGCTGCACGGTGGTGCGGCGCAGTTTGTCGAAAAGTACGGTCGGTTTTGGGGCTATTTCGTGCACGTTTTCAAAGCCACGATAGAAGCCGTTTTCGGCTTGCACGGCAGGCTGGGTGGCGGTGCACATGATGACAGAGCAATGATAGTTTTGCGCTAATTCTTTGATGGCTTGCATGATGGGCAGCAACAGATTGAGCGGCAGCATTTGCGCTTCGTCGAGAATGATGACGGAGCCTGCGATGTTGTGCAGTTTGCGACAGCGCGAGGAGCGGTCGGCAAAGAGGGATTCGAAGAATTGCACAGCGGTGGTCACGACAATCGGCGCGTCCCAGTTTTCCGAGGCAAGGCGTAATTTGTCTTTGGTGGCTTCATTTTGCAGTTTGCCGTCGTTGAAGGTGCTGTGGTGTTCTAACACGGCTTGCTCGCCCAATTCGCCAAAGGCTTTGCGAAATTCGGCAGCATTTTGTTCGATAATGCTGGTAAACGGGATGACGTAAATCACGCGCCGCATACCGTGCCGTTTGGCGTGTTCTAGTGCGAATGCCATGGAAGTGAAGGTTTTACCACCGCCAGTCGGCACGGTGAGCGTAAACAGTCCTTGCGGTTGTGCCGCTTGTTCTACGGCATGATCGAGAATTTCGCTACGCAGGCGGTTTAAGGCGGCATTGCGTTTTTCGGCTTCAGTTTGCTCTGGAGCTTGGGCGATACGTCGTCTGAAATTGTTGATAAATTGATTGAAATTGTGTTGTAAGGCGTTTAAATCGGGATAACCGCCGCGCTCGATGGCTTTGTTTTCTAGGTTTGAATAAAAGGCTTCGGTGTCAAGATAATCGGCATCCACCAAGCAGGAATAGAGCATTCGGGTGAAGAAGGCGTAGGAGAAAAAAGGATGATGCGCGTCGGCTTTGAGTGGTGGTGCGGACAGGTTTTGAGGGAGTTTGATTTCTTGTTGCCACAGGTTATCGAGGGCGGGAATATCTGTGCCGAATTGCAAGGCTAAACGATCCTTTAACGTGTGGCGGTTATCGCCTTCGCCATTGCCATTTGCAAGCCCCGCATGATGCCCTGCAATGCAAAACGCTATCAACTTGCCGATAACATTCCCCCAGCGCTCAACGGCAATTTTGGCTCCGGCAGTGGCATGATCGACTGATGGGCCACCATGCAATCGGCGGTCAAATGGTTCCGAATATTTTCCTAAGTCATGCAACTTTCCCGTCTGGCAGGCAATTTCCTGCGCACCGAATACCCGAGCAAACTCCGCCGCCATTTCACCAACATTTATCGAATGGTTTTGCAAGGTTTGCCAATGTTCGTAAGGCAAGAGATTGCCGAGTTTGTCTTGGGCGGAATGGGCGTAGTAGGTCGTCATCTAGATCCCCTTGGGTATTCTCACAGCTGGGTTATTTCTGTTTTCTGCTACTTGTCTTTGCAAAGACAGGCTGCGGTTGTCCATTTGTTTTGCGGATATAGGCAATATAGTCAAGATTCGCATCGATTCTCTAAAATTGAAACGTGCAAAGCCTTAACGAACAAGCCATATAAATAGCTTGAAGTATTGAAAAATCGGAAATCTGCGGAATGAGGTCGTCTGAATGACGGATAAAGGAGATAGTTAAGAATTTATGATGTTATTATTTTATTTGTTATATTTTCCGAGAATAATACAGCATTTGTAATAAATAACAATATCAATTTGACTATTTCCAAAGTTTTGGAGTAGAGCAAGTGAATCAAGTGTGGTGTAAGGTCTGGAGCAGAGGGAGACGGATATAACGGTGGTAGGTTTTCAGACGACCTTTGTTCGTTGTATCCTTTAGATAAATAAGGTGATGTTTATCATTGCATTCGATAGCATGAGGTCGTCTGAAAACAAGGAAACCGTATGTTTGATTTACCCCGATCGTTAACTGCTGACGGTATTGTGATACGCAGTCCTGCCGATTATGTTTCGGATAAGAAAGCGTCGCTTGAAGATTATTGTCGCGATGTGATTGCGCTTTTGACCGACTATCCGCCCGCCCGTTTTTACTTTGTTCGCTTTTCCGACGAAACGGTGTCTATCGATACGCCGTTTGGCGAGGCGCGCTGTTTTGGTAAGTATGGTTACGGCGGGGCTTATTTTGTCGTTGGTGCAGATGGTCGGGTGTGGCTGTATTCGCCCGAAGCGGAAAATGATTGGGAGAAGGAACTGGTGTTTGCCAACAGCAGTTTGGATTTGTTTGTGCAAACTTATTGCCGTTTGATGGCGGCGGTGTTTCAGCTCAAGTCGGGCTTTGTTGTGAAAGGCGGGTTGCCAAAAGATGGAGAGATAGCCGAAAACTTGATCCGTTGGCTGGAGCAAGCTGATTCTGAAGCGGCTGAGGAAGATGCTTTTTGGGGACAGTTGCTGTATGAGCTGGAGGACGGCTTTTTTCCGTTGATGGATAATCCGGTTACGCGGGATGTCGGTATGCCGGAGCATCGTTATCTGGAGGCGGAGGGGTCGTCTGAAAAATTGTAAAACTTCCCGCTGATTAGGATAAACGCTATGAACGATAAACTGATTCAAACCTTCGCCCAAACCTTTGGACTTCCTTACACGCAAGAGCCGCAGGAATTGCTGCCGTTGGAAGGCGGGCGGCATCTGCATTTGGGCGCGTTGGACGGGTTTTACCGCCATATGGACGGTATGTGGCAGGGAAAAAATCCTAGTGTTGATTATTGGCTAGAAATGGAAACCCAGTTTTTGCAATGGCTGACTTATGCAAGGCTGCCGGATATTTGGAACGATTGGGCTTTTGGTTGGGACATCAGAGCTAAACAATATTTGCCGATAGAAGGCTGGCGCGAAGAATGGGCGGTGTTTGGCGTAATGTTTGACGATTCGATTCTTTTTGCCGATACCGTCGCACCCGACAGCCCTGTTTATTGGCTGATGACCGGTTACGGCACGGTGGAAAACCGCCGCCTTGTCGCGCCGTCTGTGGCTGCGTTGATGCAAACTTTATTGGCAATTTATGATTTGAACAGAAATGGCAGGCAGAGGGCA
>CAKMQH010000315.1 GCA_927911515.1 uncultured Neisseria sp. | reverse complement strand
TCGCTCAAGCCGGCATAGCCGTCGCCTGCGAACAGGTTTTGACCGTCTTTCCAGATGGATTGGTGGACGTGCATACCGCTGCCGTTGTCGCCCATGATGGGTTTGGGCATGAAGGTGGCGGTTTTGCCGAAGTTGTGGGCAACGTTTTGGATAACGTATTTCATGTCTTGGGTTTGGTCGGCGCGTTTGACCAAGGTGGCGAAGCGCGTGCCGATTTCCATTTGGCTGCCGGTGCCGACTTCGGCGTGGTGGACTTCGACTTCGATGCCGAGTTCTTCCAAAATGTTCACCATGGCGGAGCGCAGGTCTTGTCCGGCGTCAATCGGAGCGACGGGGGCGTAGCCGCCTTTGACGGTAGGGCGGTGGCCGGTGTTTTGACCGTCCATGTGCAGGCCGCTTGCCCATGCGCCGCTTTCGGACGTGATTTCATAGCGGGTTTTGTGCATATCGGTTTCAAACTCTACGCCGTCGAAGACGAAGAATTCGGGTTCGGGGCCGAAGTATGCCGTGTCGCCGATGCCGGAGGATTTGAGGTAGGCTTCGGCGCGGCGGGCGATGGAGCGCGGGTCGCGGTCGTAACCTTGACCGTCGGCAGGGTCGATGACGTCGCAGGTGAGGACGACAGTGGTGTCGTCGAAGAAGGGGTCGATGAAGGCAGTCGCGGGGTCGGGGCGCAACTGCATGTCGGATGCCTGAATGCCTTTCCAGCCGCCGATGGACGAGCCGTCAAACGCCTGACCGTTTTCAAACCACTCTTCAGGGTCGTCGAGGACGATGCGGGCGGGGATGGTGAAGTGGTGCTGCTTGCCTTTGGTATCGGTAAAGCGCAAATCTACGAAGCGGGCTTCGCTTTCTTCAATCAGTTTTACTGCGTCTTTGATAGACATCTTCAGCTCCTGAGGGATTGGGTTTAATTTGTTATTCTATCACGGTAAGGCCGTCTGAAATACATCAGGGCGCCCGTTTTTACGCACTGAAATATAGTTTCAGACGGCAAGATTGTCAACAATATGCTTCGGTTTGTCTATCCCCAGGCTGAATGCCCGCCCTTTTGTCCGAATGCCGACAAAACAGATGCCGTCTGAAAGCAGTTCAGACGGCATCTGTTGTTTAGTTTGAAAACGGTCAACGAGGATCGTGGTTGCAGATAAATTTGTACATACTCTCTCCACCCGTACCGGGAATAACATAATCCCATTCAGCATAGGATGGTGTCTCAGAGCCGATAAAGTTTCCCGATTTGGAATACGCCGTTACTGTCAACATCCTAAAACGTTTACCACTGCAATCCATTTCTCTCAACGTTTTAGTTGTATTAAAAAAATTTTCCATCGACAATCTTTTGCGGCTCGGCGAACCTTGTTTCAAACCATGCTCTATTGTCCGTACGGCTGTCTGCATCACCAAAGATAGTAAAAGCCTCGTTAATGTCCTTACCTACCAACACCCAATCCGCCGCCACCGCCGGCGTTGCTAACCCTAATGCAAATACTGCCAAGCACAACATCTTTTTCATGTCCGTCCCTTTTGTTCTTGTCAACAAAATAAAGTTAAATTATAAAAAAAAATAACTTTTTTCAAGAAATAAATATTTCGTCATGCTACCTGACAACCGTTTCAGACGGCATCGTTTCCATCTGTACGCAGCCGTTATAAAATAGCCGTCCCGTCTTTTGGAACACGACCATGACTGCCCTCCCCCGTTACGCCGTTTTCGGCAACCCCGTCGCACACAGCAAATCGCCGCAGATTCATCAACAGTTTGCCTTGCAGGAAGGCGTTGAAATCGAATATGAACGCATTTGTGCCGACATCGGCGGTTTCGCGCAGGCGGTCGAAGCGTTTTTTGCCGACGGCGGGCGTGGGGCGAATGTTACCGTACCGTTCAAGCAGGAAGCGTTTGCCTTGTCGGACGAACATTCCGAACGCGCGTTGGCGGCGGGTGCGGTCAATACGCTGATTTTGCTGGAAAACGGTAAAATACGCGGCGACAATACCGACGGGCTCGGACTGACGGACGATATTTCAAAGAGGCTGGGCGTGGAACTGTCGGGTAAAACCGTCTTGCTGCTCGGCGCGGGCGGCGCGGTGCGTGGCGTGATTCCCGTATTGAAAGAATACCGCCCCGCGCGCATCGTTATCGCCAACCGGACCCACGCCAAAGCGGCGGAAATGGCGGCGCATTTCGATATTGAAGCCATACCTTTAGATGAACTGGAAGGCTGCTTCGATATCATCATCAACGGCACATCCGGCGGCTTAAGCGGCCAGCTTCCCGCCGTATCGCCCAAAGTCTTTGAACATTGCACCTTGGCTTACGATATGGTTTACGGCGGGGCGGCAGAGCCGTTTTTAGCGTTCGCCCGCCAATCAGGCGCAAAACAAACCGCCGACGGATTGGGCATGCTGGTCGGACAGGCGGCGGCTTCCTACCGGCTTTGGCGCGGTTTCGCACCCGATGTCCTGCCCGTCGTCCAATATATGAGAGAGTTATAAAATGTTCCGCATCATCAAATGGCTGATTGCCCTGCCTTTGGGCGCATTTATCTTTTTCAACGCTTATGTGTACGGCAATATCATCACTTACCGCGCCGTCGCACCGAATAAAACCGCCTTCATGGCGATGCGGATGCGGCAGTTTCAAAGCGAAGGCAAAGATGTCGCACTCGATTACCGCTGGGTACCTTACGACCGCATTTCGGTCAACCTGAAAAAAGCCCTGATTGCCTCCGAAGACGCCAAATTCGCCGAACACGGCGGCTTCGACTGGGGCGGCATCCAATACGCCATCAAGCGCAACAAACAAAGCGGCGAAGTCAAAGCAGGCGGCTCGACCATCAGCCAACAGCTTGCCAAAAACCTGTTTTTGAACGAAAGCCGCAGCTATATCCGCAAAGGCGAAGAAGCCGCGATTACCGCGATGATGGAAGCCGTTACCGACAAAGACCGCATTTTCGAGCTGTATCTGAACGCCATCGAATGGCACTACGGCGTATTCGGCGCAGAAGCCGCGTCCCAGTATTTCTATAAAAGACCTGCCGCCAACCTGACCAAACAGCAGGCCGCCAAACTCGCCGCCCGCGTCCCCGCGCCGCTGTTTTACGCCGACAACCCCAAAAGCAAACGCCTGCGCAACAAAACCAACATCATCCTGCGCCGCATGGGTTCGGCAGAGCTGCCCGAAAGTGATCTGGATTGAGGTCGTCTGAAAATCAGGTGATGGGGTTTCAGACGACCTTCGCGCAACTGTAACCTTGTTTGCCGTATCGCATTTATATCCTACCCGCCCGGTTTCGGTACGTTCTTCCGTCATTCCCGCCCCCGCCTACGCGAGGACAGGCTACGGCGGGAATCCATTTTGAAATTCAGAAACCTTTTTCAAATCAAGGTTTCTCAAGTTTTACAATGGATTCCCGCCTGCACGGGAATGACGACAACCGGTAAGTTGCGTGTCAAAAATAATATAGTCCATAAGGGCATTGGCAACGCTGTATCATTGCAATTTTAATCCACTCTAGAAAACGCCCGTTTCGTCATCTTTACCCCGCCTGTGCGGGAATGACGAAACGGGCGTTTTTGAATGGATTTTCTTTCTGCGCCGCTGTCTTCGGCGAAATTTACGCCACGAAATCCAAGCCTATGTCCAACGAGCGGCTGCTGTGGGTCAGATAGCCGAGGGCGATGCCGTCCACGCCGGTTTGCGCTACGCGCTTCAGACGGTCGAAGCCGATGCCGCCCGATGCTTCGCAATAGACGGTGTGGGGGTGGGCAGTTTGCGTGTGGCAGCGGTTTGCTGCTTCTTTCAGGGTTTCGTCGTCCATGTTGTCCAGCAAAATCCGTTCCGCGCCCGCCGCGATGGCTTCGTCCAGTTGTGCCAACGTGTCCACTTCGATTTCCACGCAGGTCAACGGTCCGACCGCCTGTTTTGCCTGCCGAACTGCTTGGGCGATGTTGTCGCAATAGGCGAGGTGGTTGTCTTTGATGAGTACGGCGTCGTCCAAACCCATGCGGTGGTTCATGCCGCCGCCTGCCCTGACGGCGTATTTTTGCAGGACGCGCAGCAGTGGGATGGTTTTGCGGCTGCACACGATGTCTGTATCGTATTCAGCGACTTCGGCAACGGCACGCGCGGTGGCGGTGGCGATGCCGCTTAAGTGCGTGAGGTAGTTGAGCGCGGTGCGTTCGGCGGCGAGCAGCGCGCGGGCGTTACCTTCGACGGCGGCAAGCGTCTGACCTGCGCGGACGGTTTGCCCGTCGTGGATTTCGGCTTGGAAGCGGACGGACGGATCCATTGTCTGAAAGGCGAGGCGCGCCAAGTCCATACCGGCGATGACGCCGTTTTCGCGGCTGACGAGAAAGAGTTTGGCGGTTTTGTCGGGCGCGATGACGGCGGCGGACGTAATGTCGCCACGCCTGCCCAAATCTTCGCTCAAGGCTTGTTCCACCATGGGGCGCAACAGGGTGTCGGGCAGGGGGAAGAGGGTGTTTTCAGACGACATGGGGTTTCCTTTGTTGAAAAAGATTGATGTTGCACCGATGGGGCAAAACTTCATTTTATAGTGGATTAACTTTAAACCAGTACGGCGTTGCCTCGCCTTAGCTCAAAGAGAACGATTCTCTAAGGTGCTGAAGCACCAAG
>CAKMQH010000314.1 GCA_927911515.1 uncultured Neisseria sp. | reverse complement strand
ACAGGTATTGGATGTGGTATCGTTCGTCTTGGGTCAGTTGTGTGTAGCTCATGGCAATCTTTCTTGCAGGAAAGGCCGTATGCTACCGCATACTGGCCTTTTTCTGTTATGGAAAGTTGCACTTCAAATGCGAATCCGCCGCCGTCTGAAAATTAAACCTCAGGGTGTAGCGAAGCCAATACGTTCTTCAAGATGCCTTGCCGGAAGACAAATAAGACTTCGGTATAGGCGGCACCATCTCCGATGACGGTCGTTAAGAAAAGGGTGTCGTCTTTAGCGCGGTAGTAACAGTGGCTCAGTTGCGTATTATCGCCTGCCTTTTCAAAATATGGGTCGAACAGGTGGTCATATTGGGCTCGGGGAGCGATTTGTGTTTTACCGTTGCGGAAAAAGGCAATTTCACGATAGTGGCTGAATGGAATTGTACCGTCAGTGCCGAACATTTCTTTTCCGCGATAATGGGAAAGTCCGTATTGATCGTGTGTAAACAGATGTTTTTCTTTCTTATAGTTGAAACGTTCCGATTTAATGCGCACGCCCATGCCGTTTTTTTGGCAGGTAAAGCCGTCGGCAGTAGCCGTAACGGGGATGCTTTCATAACGCGACAACGGAATCAGTCGCGAAGTATGCACCCAGCCATCCAGGCTTTTTTTGCCGCGCAAATCGTAGGTCATCTGCCAACCGTGTTCTAAATGAAGCTTTCCCTCCATCTCGGGGGTATAAACATGGGTACCGTTTGGAATTTTGGTCAGGATTCGGCTTTGGGTGTTCGGTTTTTCGCGTAAGTTGCTGTATCCGTCAGGATCTTGAATTTCTGAGAATTCCGCATGTGCGGCGAGGCTGATAAAAAGTATAGGGAGCAGGATAATTTTTTTCATGGTGTTGTGTGTGAAATTGTTGGGTATGTTTTTCAAATATGATGGTAAAGAGTAACGACCTGATTGTGTGTTAATAAAAGAGGTCGTCTGAAAATTCGCTACACTCGTTTTCAGACGACCTCATCGTTTATCAACCGTTAAACAGCCAAGGCTGGCTTTGGCGGCGTTTTTCTTCGAAATCGCGGATTTCATCGGCGTGTTGCAGGGTCAGTCCGATTTCGTCCAAGCCGTTTAAGAGGCAGTGTTTGCGGTGTTCGTAATGTCGAATTTGAACGTTTCGCCGCTTGGTGTGGTCAGGGTTTGTTCGGCAAGGTCGATGGAGAGCTGATAGCCTTCGTTGGCCTCAACTTCTTTGAAAAGCTGATCAACTTGTTCTTCAGTCAACACGATGGGCAGGAGGCCGTTTTTGTAGCAGTTGTTGAAGAAGATGTCGGCGAAGCTGGGGGCGATGACGGCGCGGAAACCGTAGTCATCCAATGCCCAAGGGGCGTGTTCGCGCGAGGAGCCGCAGCCGAAGTTTTTGCGCGTCAGTAGGATTTGCGCGCCTTGGTAACGCGGCTGGTTCAGCGAGAAATCGGGGTTCAGCGGACGTTTGCTGTTGTCCATGCCCGGTTCGCCGTGGTCGAGGTAACGCCATTCGTCAAAGGCATTGGGACCGAAGCCGCTCCGTTTGATGGATTTTAAAAATTGTTTGGGGATGATGGCGTCGGTATCGACGTTGCTGCGGTCGAGCGGGGCGACGATGGCGGTGATTTTGGTAAAGGCTTTCATGTTCTGTACTTTTTCGTTTGTCGAGGATTATAAAATGCCCCGATTTCCGGGGCATTTGCGTTTAAATTTTGTTTAGTCAGTAGGTTTTGACATTTTCAGCGGTATTGCTGACAGCAGTACCGGCGGCGCTGACGTCTTTAGCTACGCCTGAAATGGTATTGCAGGCAGAGAGCAAGGTCATGGCGGTCAGTGCGATCAAGGCAAATTTCTTCATGTATGGATTCCTGCGTGAAATTGGATTTTGGATTAGTAATTTTTTACAGACTCAGCAGATCCGCTGACTGCGTTACCGGCGGCACTGACATCTTTGCCCATACCGGAAATGGTATTGCAGGCAGACAGCAAGGTCATAGCGGTCAAAGCAATGAGGGCGAATTTTTTCATTTGAAGCTCCTAATAGTTTGAAAAGTACAGTCTGTGTTACTGTATTACTAATAATATTCGGCATCTTCACAAAAGGCAATAGTTGGTATAAAATGAAAAAATGCGGAGTTACATGAATATAAACGGTGGTTTGAGTAAAGGTTTTTATAACTCTTATTGTTTGCGTAGTAGGCTGCCTGAAAATATATTTTAGGCAGCCTTGTGTAAAGATAGCAGTTTATTCAGTAGCTTCTTCAATTTTTTCGCCGACATGGGTCATGCCGCGGCCAACAGCGTTACCGCCTTTTTTCACGGCAGCTTTGGTTTTGTCCCAGCCGCGCTCGGCAGCGTTTTCTGTTTTGTCCCAGTTGCGGCTGGTGTCCTCTTTTGCACCGTGCCAAGTATTGGAACAGGCAGCCAAGGTAAGGGCAGCCAGGGCGGTTATTAACAGTTTGTTCATCATTGGACTCCTTGATTTGAGAGTTGGGAAATCTCCTTTAAGCGGAGATGGTGGCTCCAGTCGGCCTTTGGTGGTTGTGCAAGGTCGTCTGAAAGATTATGCCATGGTACGGATGTCGGTAAAGCGTCCGTTTACCGCGGCGGCTGCAGCCATAGCGGGGCTGACCAAGTGCGTGCGCCCGCCGTTGCCTTGCCGACCTTCGAAGTTGCGGTTGGAAGTGGAGGCGCAGCGTTGGCCCGGAGTGAGGCGGTCGGCGTTCATGGCGAGACACATCGAGCAGCCCGGTTCGCGCCATTCGAAACCGGCATCAATGAAGATTTTGTCCAAGCCTTCCTGTTCCGCCTGCCGTTTAACCAAGCCGGAGCCGGGAACGATTAACACGCGCTGTACGTTGTCGGCTTTTTTACGGCCTTTGGCGACGGCGGCGGCTTCGCGCAAATCTTCGATGCGGCTGTTGGTGCAGGAGCCGATGAATACGATGTCGACGGGGGATTTCGTTCAGCGGCGTGCCGGCTTCCAAACCCATGTATTCGAGGGCGCGTTCCATGCCGCTGCGTTTGACGGGATCGGTTTCTTCGGCAGGATTCGGTACTTTGCCGCTGATGTCCAAAACCATTTCGGGCGATGTGCCCCATGTTACTTGCGGTTCGATGTCTTCGGCTTTGAAACGGTATTCTTTGTCGAATACCGCGCCTTCGTCGGAAACCAGCGTGCGCCAGTATTCGACGGCTTTGTCCCATGCTTCGCCTTTGGGTGCGAAGGGTTTGTCTTTGACATAGTCAATGGTGGTTTGATCGACGGCAACCATGCCGGAGCGCGCCCCTGCTTCGATCGCCATGTTGCACAGGGTCATGCGGCCTTCCATAGAGAGGCTACGGATGGCTTCGCCGCCGAACTCGATGGCGTAGCCCGTGCCGCCTGCCGTACCGATTTGTCCGATGATGTAGAGGGCGACGTCTTTGGCGGTAACGCCCGGTTTCAGACGACCTTCAACGGCAATCAGCATGGATTTGGATTTTTTTCGCGGTAATGCACTGGGTTGCCATGGTGTGTTCGACTTCGGAAGTACCGATACCGTGTGCCAGCGCACCGAACGCGCCGTGGGTAGAGGTGTGCGAGTCGCCGCAGACAACGGTCATGCCGGGCAGGGTCGCACCTTGTTCCGGCCCCATAACATGAACGATGCCCTGACCTTTGTCCATGAACGGGAAGTAGGCGAGTGCGCCGAATTCTTTGATATTTTTGTCCAAAGTATCGACTTGCAGCTTGGAAATCGGATCTTGGATGCCTTTGTCCCAATCGCCGGTCGGGGTGTTGTGGTCGGCGGTGGAGACGACGCTGTCGATACGCCACAGCTTGCGTCCCGCCATTTTCAGACCTTCAAATGCCTGCGGGCTGGTGACTTCGTGCACTAAATGGCGGTCGATGTAGAGCAGGACAGTGCCGTCTTCTTCTTCGCGGACGACGTGGCTGTTCCAGAGTTTGTCGTAGAGGGTTTGTGCGCTCATGATGGGTTATCTTTACTTATTAATAATAATAGGGTAGATGGTTTGTTTTAATGGGCGGATTTTAGGCTTTTTACAGGGGTAGTGCATAGAAATTTGTCTAATTTCTACTTTTTCGCATAAAAATCTAAAAATAACTTTCAAAAATTGGACAAATTGTAGAATTGTTGACAAAAAGAGGTATTTTATTTGAAACAATGCTTGTCGTACCGCCTAAAAAAGCACTATCATTTCCATCCGTATTCCACATCCGACAACAGAGGTATAGAGAATGAAATTACCGGTTATGGCTGCCGAACATCTGCCGCAACTTCAGGCGTTTGAAGCGAAAATCTTGTGCAACCACGCCAAAATCGAAGCATGGTTCCGTTCGCAATGGAACGCACACCGCCCGCCGTTTTACGGTTCGGTCGACATCCGCAATGCCGGTTACAAAATTTCGTCTATTGATATGAACTTGTTCCCCGGCGGTTTCAACAACCTGAATCCGAATTTCATCCCGCTGGCGGCAGTGGCGGCGCAAGACGCAGTACAACGCGCCTGACGAAGCGACAATCCGTATTGATTATTCCTGAAAACCATACCCGCAACACGTTCTACCTGCAAAACGTTTACGCACTCAGCGAGATTTTGCGCTCGGCAGGGTATGAAGTCCGTTTGGGCAGCCTGAATCCGGAAGTTACCGAGCCGACCGAGTTTGAAACCGCGCTGGGCGATAAAATCCTGCTGGAACCTTTATTGCGTACCCGCGAGCGCGTCCATCTTGCCGACGGCTTCTCGCCTTGCGTCGTCTTGTTGAACAACGATTTGTCCGCCGGTGTTCCTGACATTCTCAAAGGCATCAGCCAAACCGTATTGCCTCCGCTGCACGGCGGTTGGACGACGCGCCGCAAAACAGAGCATTTCAGCGCATACAACCAAGTCGCCGCCGAATTTGCCAAGCTGATCGACATCGACGAATGGCAGATCAACCCGTATTTCGAAAAAATCGGCGGTTTGGACTTCCAAGAGCGCGAAGGCGAAGACGCGTTGGCGGAAGCGGTAGAGCGCGTGCTGGCGAAGATTCAAGCCAAATACGACGAATTGGGCATTACCGACCAGCCTTTCGTGATTGTCAAAGCCGACGCAGGTACTTATGGCATGGGCGTGATGAGCGTCAAATCCGCCGACGAAGTGCGCGGGTTGAACCGCAAAAACCGCAACAAAATGGCGAAGGTGAAAGAAGGCCTGGAAGTCAGCGAAGTGATTGTCCAAGAAGGCATTTATACCTATGAAACCATGAACGGCGCCGTGTGCGAACCCGTTGTTTATATGATGGACCGTTTCGTTATCGGCGGCTTCTTCCGTGTGCACGAAGGACGCGGCGCGGACGAAAACCTCAACGCCGGCGGCATGGTGTTCGTTCCGTTGTCCAACAGCATCCCCACCGGCAGCGGCGACAACTCCCAAGAAGCCCCCGAAGCCTGCAAACGCGTATTCGAACAATGGGACTCGCTCGGTATGCCGCGCTCCGAAAAAGATTGTGACGTCGATAATGAACACAACCGCCTCTACGTTTACGGCGTAATGGCTCGCCTGTCGCTGCTTGCCGCCGCGCTTGAATTGGAACAAACCGCTCCGTAAAGCGTGTTTGGTCTGATTACTTAAAACAGTAAAAAGGTCTCTGAAAAACTTGAGATTTCAGGTTTTCAGACGACCTTTTTATATGTGTAGGTGGGATATGGTAAGCAATCTCTTAAAGCAGCAGACCTGCAGACGGTACGAATAGGGCAGTTGCGGCGAAAAATCAGTTTATTTACCATATGATTCGAAAGGGATGCAAAAAGCCCGAAAAGCACGGTTTTATGCTAAAATTCCCATCTATTTTTGCCATACGAAATAAAGAAAACCATGACCGACGCAACTATACGCAACGACCATAAATTCGCACTCGAAACCCTGCCCGTCAGCCTTGAAGACGAAATGCGCAAAAGCTATCTCGATTACGCCATGAGCGTGATTGTCGGCCGCGCGCTGCCCGATGTGCGCGACGGTTTGAAGCCGGTGCACCGCCGCGTGCTTTACGCCATGCACGAGCTGAAAAACAACTGGAACGCCGCCTACAAAAAATCGGCGCGTATCGTCGGCGACGTCATCGGTAAATACCATCCGCACGGCGATTCCGCGGTTTACGACACCATCGTGCGCATGGCGCAGGATTTTTCGATGCGCTACGTCTTAATCGACGGTCAGGGTAACTTCGGTTCGGTTGACGGCGACGGCGCCGCGGCGATGCGTTATACCGAAATCCGCATGGCGAAAATCGCCCACGAAATGCTGGCGGACATCGAAGAAGAAACCGTCAATTTCGGCCCCAACTACGACGGCAGCGAACACGAGCCGCTGGTGCTGCCCACCCGCTTCCCCGCGCTTTTGGTCAACGGCTCCTCGGGCATCGCCGTGGGCATGGCCACCAACATCCCGCCGCACAACCTCACCGACACCGTCAACGCCTGCCTGCACCTTTTAGACGCGCCCGAAACCGACATCGACGAGTTGATCAACATCCTCCAAGCCCCCGATTTCCCCACCGGTGCCACCATTTACGGCCTCTCCGGCGTGCGCGAAGGCTACAAAACCGGACGCGGCCGCGTGGTCATGCGCGGCAAAACCCACATCGAGCCCATCGGCAAAAA
>CAKMQH010000313.1 GCA_927911515.1 uncultured Neisseria sp. | reverse complement strand
TACAGATAGTACGGAACCGATTCACTTGGTGCTTCAGCACCTTAGAGAATCGTTCTCTTTGAGCTAAGGCGAGGCAACGCCGTACTGGTTTAAAGTTAATCCACTATATTTGCCGTAGAAGATATTGGAGAGACGGTAGGGTATTTCTTGGATGGAATATTTAGGTCGTCTGAAAACGTTTTCAGCCCGTTTTCAGACGACCTTTTTTTATGGATCAACTGCTTCAGCAGCATATAGTCAACAGCCCCTTCCCTACCCTCATGCTTGCATATAGAAACCCATCTTCAATAGCAAACCTTCCATCATAAAAATCAACAAACCCAATCTTTTCCATGAGCATCTTTCCACCTGCTTAAAAATGAGTGCATATATAGTGGATTAAATTTAAATCAGGACAATGCGATGAAGCCGCAGACAGTACAGATAGTACGGAACCGATTCACTTGGTGCTTCAGCACCTTAGAGAATCGTTCTATTTGAGCTAAGGCGAGGCAACGCCGTACTGGTTTAAAGTTAATCCACTATAAAATGCCCCATTTCTATTGAAGCCAATATCAAAAACAAATCCAAAGCAAGACAATATGGTCGTAAAAACCTGTCAATCCACTATAAACAAACGATATTTCCCTTTTCCTATACCATCCAACAGCAGCAGGTCGTCTGAATTCTTCTTTTAAAGATAAAAAATGCAGATAAAAAAACGGGCCGCCAAAAGGCGACCCTAAGAAACTCTTGCAGCTGGGAGTAATAGCAAGAGATTACGACACTTTAACCTGGTTTATGCCGGAGAAACGGCGCATCAGCTCTGGAATGGCTTCGGCATTCGAAGCGACAGTGATGCCCATTTTCCGCATTTGGTAGATAGTCTCGATGGTGCTTTCAGGCGCATAGCCGTGGCAGGCACCGAGATTGACAATAATATGAAGATTGTCGCTGTACCAAGACAATTGCTTGGCCGTATTGGCGACAGTTTCTTCGATGGCCAATCCGCCAATAATGACAGTATCGGCTTTTTGTTCGTGCAGCCATTCCAACAGCCCCGTACTGTTTGCCTCATGGGCATCACTAAAACAAGCACCGTGGATATGTTTACCGCTTAATTCGAGCGTATGATCATAATCTGCCGGAGACGGCAAACCTTGAAGCAAATGCGCACCGCGACAACCGCCGGCACATTGGCTGAAAAAACCGGATGGTCGGCCAAACATTACACCGTTACGATTGACGATAGTCGCACAAACGCTCTCGGGATCAATGTTCACATTCTCGATTAAAACCCTTTTATCTGCCAAAGCTGCCTGATGATTAAGCTCATTAACCATACTTTCCGGACGCAATAAAAAATGGGTTGCATTAGCAGCCATACAGGTAAAGCGAAATTGCGGTTGGATGTCGATTGCAACGGTAGTCATATGATATGGCTCTCTTTATTTAATTCTATTCTGCAAACAGAATCAGGATTGCTCCGTTCAATCACTGACACCAGACGAATGGTTTAATTTGAAGATAATCGGTATATTTATGATGAGCGGTATAATATCAGGATAATCGTTATATGGCTAGTAAATAATTTAAGATTTGTAACAATACTTGCAGTAAATATAATTTTCGTGGTATTTAAGGCTAATACTCTAATTGAATATCATTTTTAAGCAATTCTTTTCATTCATTAATTTCTTATTTATTTTATGGTTTCTCTGCATTCGTGAAATATGATACCTATTGAATAAAACTGTTGTTTAAAAGAAAATTTCGCCCCCAAAAGCGAAAATTTGTTGGCAATATCCGCATTACAAGCTGATTTTTCTCCACCAATGGCAAAAATAAACGGTACGAAAACCTTGCCATACCAACCGCCACAGCCCCAAACAAATAAAACGCGCAACACAGTTCTACCCGTGTTGCGCGTTTTATAGCGGATATTGAGCGGTTCGCTTTAGCTGCAAACCGAATCATTCTAGAAAAATTCAAGTCAGAAAAAATACAAAACCTGTTTCAGACGACCCCTGCTTATGAAACAGAGCCATAATGAAGTAATTGATAAAACCGACATCATCGATCTTTGCGGCTTTTCCACTTCAATATTATCGCCCCGCTCATCACGAACGGGACAAATCAACAAATCTCCACTTCCAAATCTAAGCGTTGTGCCGCTGCCTGTACTGCTTCAATATCATCCAACCAAAAAATCGCAAACAGGTAACCATCATCACCGGTCGGTACGTCACACAACACCAAACCATCCCTCTCCAATGCCGCTTGCACATAGGGAAACAGTTCTTCACTATAAGTCTCTTCGGGATACTCCCATTCCCATTCTTCCCAACCTAATAGATTCCGGACAATCGCTTCCATCTCTTCCGGTTCAAATTTCCAATCTGAATACCATGTTGCGCCATATCTGCGTAAGACGCAGAAGATATCCGCCCACTCTTCCCCGTACCCCAAGTCTTCCATTGACTCTTCATTTTCATCTACACGGATATAAAAATTCTTAACCTGTTCCAGCTCCGCACCGGAACCATCGTCATTCTCCCCTGAAGGCCATCCCCTCTTCCGTAACGTAGCCCAAAGGCTTTCTTGAATCTGATAAACCCATTCGCCCCGCTGCAAAACAGCCAAATCGTCTTCCGTCACTTCCAACCATTTAAACAATGCCCACAAATCCGCTTTTTGTTCAGGCGTAGCAGGATAGAAAATTGCTTCGTCCATGTCGTGTTCCTAATATCAAAAATACAAAACAGGTCGTCTGAAAACGGTTAAAACATTTTTCAGACGACCTTTGCTTCAATCAAACTTGAATCAATGCCTAAAATGCCGCACGCCCGTTACCACCATGGCGATGCCGTGTTCGTCCGCTGCGTCGAAAACTTCCTGATCGCGCATCGAGCCTGCGGGGTGGATGATGGCTTTGATGCCTTGCTCGGCAATCACGTCCACGCCGTCGCGGAAGGGAAAGAAGGCATCGGAGGCGGCGCACGCGCCGTTTAAGTCCAGGCCTGCGTCCTGCGCTTTGCGGGCGGCGATGCGGGTGCTGTCCACACGGCTCATTTGGCCTGCGCCGATGCCGTAGGTTTGACCGCCTTTGCCGAACACGATGGCGTTGGATTTGACGTATTTGGCAACGTTCCAAACAAACAGCAAATCGTTCCATTCCTGCTCGGTCGGTTGGCGTTTGGAGACGACTTTCAAATCGGCGCGGCTGATGCGGTGGATGTCGGGCGTTTGTACCAACAGCCCACCGCCGACGCGTTTGAGTTCAAAGCGGTTTGCGCCTGCTTCTAGAGGCACTTCCAATACGCGTACGTTTTTCTTGGCGCGGCGATTTCGAGTGCTTCAGCGGTAAATTTCGGCGCCATCAGGACTTCCATAAACTGGTTGTCGGTAATCTGTTTGACGGTTTCGCCGTCCACTTCGCGGTTGAAGGCGATGATGCCGCCGAACGCGCTAGTGGTGTCGGTAGCGTAGGCGAGTTTGTAGGCGGTCAATGTATCGGCTGCAACGGCGACGCCGCACGGATTGGCGTGTTTCACAATCACGCAGGCGGGCGCGTCGAAGGATTTGACGGCTTCCCAAGCGGCATCGGCATCGGCGATGTTGTTGTACGACAATTCTTTGCCTTGCAGTTGTTTGTAGGCGGAAAGGCTGCCTGCGGCGGGATAAATATCGCGGTAGAACGCGGCGCGCTGGTGCGGGTTTTCGCCGTAGCGCATGTCTTGTACTTTAATCCAGCTTTGGTTGAACTGGCTGGGGAATTCGCCGATTTCGGGCGTGCCGCTCAAGACGTCGTCTGAAAGCGAGGTAAGGTAGTTGGAAATCATGCCGTCGTATTGGGCGGTGTGACTGAACGCTTTGCGCGACAGGTTGAAGCGGGTTTTGTCGCACAACGCGCCGCCGTTGACTTCCATTTCGGCGGCAATGGCGGGGAAGTCGGCGGTGTCGGTAACGATGGCGACGTGTTTCCAGTTTTTCGCAGCAGAGCGCACCATGGTCGGGCCGCCGATGTCGATGTTTTCAATCGCGTCTTCCAGCGTGCAGTTTGGTTTGGCGATGGTGGCGGCGAAGGGATACAGGTTGACGCACACGAGGTCAATGTTGCCGATGCCGTGTTCTTCCCATTTTGGAGACGTGTTCGCCCAAATCGCGCCGACCCAAAATACCGCCGTGGATTTTCGGATGCAGCGTTTTCACTCGGCCGTCGAGCATTTCGGGA
>CAKMQH010000312.1 GCA_927911515.1 uncultured Neisseria sp. | reverse complement strand
TTTAGATTCGGGCTTTCGATTTAAGCCACTTGGGTTTGATGCTCGTCGCCGTTGCGTCCGCGGATTTTACCCAAGCGGTAAACCGTTTCGCCTTGTTCGGTTAGAATGCCTGTACCGCATGGCATCTTCTTCGGCGATGACGACCACCATGCCGATGCCGCAGTTGAAGGTGCGGTACATTTCCTGCGTCTCCACATTGCCCGCTTTTTGCAGCCATTGGAACAGCTTGGGCAGCTCCCACGCTTTCGCGTCGATTTGGGCGACGGTGTTTTCCGGCAGGATGCGCGGCACGTTTTCGGTGATGCCGCCGCCGGTAATATGCGCCATGCCTTTGATGGTGAATTTTTCCAAAGCGGCGAGGATGGGTTTCACATACAGGCGGGTCGGGGCGATGATGGTCTCGCGCAGGGTTTTGCCGTTGTCGAACTCGGCGTCCAAATCGGGATTGTCGCGGGCAATAATTTTGCGGACGAGGGAGTAGCCGTTGGAATGCGCGCCGTTGGAAGCCAGACCCAACACAATGTCGCCTGCTTTGATGCTGCGGCCGTTGATGACGCGCTCTTTTCAACCACACCGACGGCGAAGCCCGCCAAGTCGTATTCGCCTTCGGGATACATGCCGGGCATTTCGGCGGTTTCGCCGCCGATGAGGGCGCAGCCGGACTCTTCGCAGCCTTGGGCGATGCCTTTAATGACGTCGGTAGCACGGGCTACGTCGAGTTTACCGCAGGCGAAATAGTCGAGGAAGAACAAAGGTTCTGCGCCTTGAACCAAAATGTCGTTGACGCTCATGGCGACAAGGTCGATGCCGACGGTGTCGTGTTTGTCCCAGTCGAAGGCGAGTTTGAGCTTGGTGCCCACGCCGTCGGTGCCGCTGACGAGCACGGGATTTTTGTATTTTTTGCTGATTTCGACCAATGCGCCGAAGCCGCCCAAATCACCCAACACTTCGGGACGCATGGTGCGTTTTGGCAAAAGGTTTGATGTTTTCGACCAGTTGATCGCCGGCGTCAATGTCCACGCCTGCGTCGCGGTAGCTCAATGAAGTGCTCATGAAAGGGTTCCTTAATCGTGATTGGGACGGAAAAACGATGGGGCGTATTTTACCTTATTTTGCAGGCGCGGGCTTGGATTTTTCGGTGATTTTGTAAACAATCTGAGGTTTCAGACGACCTCATTTATTCTGTTATACTGGACGGCTAGGGGTCGTCTGAAAACGATTGCGGCGACTCCCGCTGAAACACAGATGGAAAGGTTTTATGTATCAGAAAAAAACGCGCGGCATGAAGCCGTGGATCATTATGGGCTGCGTGATTGCGGCTTTTGTCTGGCTGCTGTACGCGCTGGGCGACATCCTGACGCCGTTTATTGTGGCGGCGGTATTGGCTTATGTATTGAATCCGCTGGTGGAATGGTTGCAGAAAAAACGGATCAAACGCGCCCCGGCTTCCATGATCGTGATGGTATTGGCGCTGCTGTTGCTGCTGTCGCTGATGCTGATCATCGTGCCTATGCTGATCAACCAATTCAACAATATGGTCAGCCGCATTCCCCAAATCGTCGATTTTACGCAAAACAAACTATTGCCTTGGCTGAACAATGCCGCAGGTGATTATATGCAAATCGATCAGGAGTCGGTCATTGCCTGGTTGCAATCCCATACGGGTGAATTGAGCAACACGCTCAAGGCTTGGATGCCGACGCTGATGCGCCAAAGCGGCAACGTCATCAGCGGCATGAGCAACCTGATACTGTTGCCGCTCTTGCTGTATTATTTCCTTTTGGACTGGAAACGCTGGTCTTACGGCATCAGCGCGTTGGTTCCGCGCCGCTTTATCGACACTTATACGCGTATCACCAGCAATATGGATGAAATTTTGGGCGAGTTCCTGCGCGGGCAGTTGATGGTGATGCTGATTATGGGGCTGGTGTACGGGGTCGGGCTGATGCTGGTCGGACTGGATTCCGGTTTCGCTATCGGTATGATTGCCGGTATTTTGGTGTTTATCCCGTATTTGGGCGCGTTTACCGGACTTTTGCTGGCAACCGTCGCCGCTTTGCTGCAATTTGGCACATGGAACGGTCTGATTATGGTGTGGGTAGTGTTCGCTATCGGACAATTCCTCGAGAGTTTTATCGTTACCCCAAAAATCGTCGGCGACCGCATCGGCCTGTCGCCGTTCTGGGTGATTTTCTCATTGATGGCTTTCGGACAACTCATGGGCTTCGTCGGCATGCTCGCCGGTCTGCCGCTTGCCGCCGTAACCTTAGTCTTGCTGCGCGAAGGTGTGAATGCTTATTTCCACAGCCGTTTTTACAAACACAAGTAAAAGGACAAAAAGGTCGTCTGAAATCAGATATGGGTTTTCAGAGACCTCCTAGCCCTTTTTTCGACAGCCATGTTGAACAATTTTGCACTTTGGTTTATATCCGGTTTCCTGTCGATGTTGATATGGGAAGTGCTTCCCGTAGATGACGGATACAGCTTTCCAGAAAAAATGAAGGTATTAATTCTGTTTTCCATTTTCATGGCTGTTTTGCAAACCTTTTTCTTTCCGACACTCACTCCCTGAAATTACTTACACAAAGGACCGTATGTTAGCTATCATCGGCGGCAGCAGCCTGACCAAGCTGCACGAACTGAGCATCACCGACCGCAAAATTATCCGCACCCCCTACGGACTGACCAGCAGCCCCGTCTTAAGCGGCAAACTGGGCAGTCAGGACATCATCTTCCTTGCGCGGCACGGCTTCGGCCATACCGTCGCGCCGCATGAAATCAACTACCGCGCAAACATTTGGGCGTTGCATTCCATAGGTGCGGAATACATCGTCGCCGTTTCCTCCGTCATCAGCATCAACGACCGCTTTGAAACCGGCGCACTCGTCCTGCCCGACGATTTGATCGACTACACCTACGGTCGTAAAGACACCTTTTTTGAAGGACAGGAAGAACCGGTCGTACACACCGATTTTCTCGACCCCTACACCGCCGAACTGCGCGAAAAAATCGTCGAACACGCCGAACAACACCAAATGCCTTTATACACCCAAGCCGTTTACGGTTGCCTGCAAGGTCCGCGCTGGCCGACCCGCGCCGAAATCCAACGTTACCGCCGCGACGGTGTGGACGTATTGGGTATGACCGGAATGCCCGAAGCCGTCCTCGCCCGCGAACTGGGCATGAAATACGCCCACTTCTGCGGCATCACCAACATCCGCTGCCTCAGCGGCGAAGCGACGGATACAGGCTGCAACTTGGAAACCGAGCTTGCCGTTGAAAAAATCCGCCGCTTACTTGCGGGTTTGTAAAGGGCGAATGTGTTTTCTTGATGCTTCAAACCATGCAAAAAGGTCGTCTGAAAATTTCAGAGACCTCATTACTAAGATAAATACGGCAGAAAAAATTTGGCATTCAAACCAACACTTCAGTCCTGCGACAAATCAACAAGTCAGAACCGTTTGTGTTCTGCCGATTCATGATTCCGGCTTATCCGCAGCCGGTTTTTTCTTACGCGTGCGACGGCGTTTGCGGTTAGGCTTACCGTCCGCGCCATCGCCTTGCCCATGTTGTCGGCGTTGTTGTGCGGCAAGCGTCATTTCCGCGCGTGCTTCCGCATCTGCATGTTGAAACTTCGTCCACCATTCGACCAAATCCCGCTCCACTTCGCCAACCTCTCCGCGCAACACAAGGAAATCGTAAGCCGCACGGAAACGCGCTTGCGCCAGCATTTTGTGCGGACGTGCGCCGCGTGTGAAGTCGAATTGTGGCTGAAGCTGCCAAATTTCCCGCATGGTCGCGGCAAAACGCTGCGGCACGCCCCAGCCTTTTTCCACCGTTTCGCGCATGGTGTTCATGGCTTCGGACAAAGCGTGGGCAGGCTTTTGACCACGTTTGATGTTGTCCTGCCAATGTCTGTTCAAAACCGGCCACAATACGGCGGCAAGAACGAAGCCCACCGACACGGATTTATCCGCGCGCAAACGTTCGTCCGTGTTTTCAAAGCCAGCGAGATAATGCGGTTTTCAGGTTTTGCTGCGACTTGAGCGCAGTCAGAAGCGGATGGACGTCGTCTGAAACGCCGAGAGTATTCAATCGTTTCAGACATTCTCTGGCATAACCAGAAAACAGCAGCTTCATGATTTCGTCAAACAGACGCGCTACGGGTTCGTGTTTCAGACGACCTGCCTGCTCCGAAATCGGCGCGGCGGTGTTTTCTTCGACTTCAAACCCAAGTTTGCCCGACAACCGCACGGCTCTCAGGATGCGGACAGGGTCTTCCTGATAACGTTCTACCGCATTGCCGATCATCACCAGCTTGCGGTCGGCAATATCGCTGACGCCGTGGTGGAAATCGACGATTTCTTCTTTAATCGGGTCGTAATAAAGCGCGTTGCAGGTGAAGTCACGGCGCATGGCATCTTCTTCCATGCTGCCGTAAGTGTTGTCCTTCATAATCCTGCCGTGCGCGTTCTGCTGCACCTTACCGCCGCCCCTGAAGGTCGTCACCTCTATGGTTTCGGGACCGACCATGACGTGGACGATTTGAAAACGTCTGCCGATGATGCGGCTTCTGCGGAAAATCTTATGAACCTGCTCCGGCGTCGCATCGGTGGCGATGTCGAAGTCTTTAGGTTCGACACCCAGCAACAGATCGCGAACCGCCCCGCCGACAACATAAGCCTGAAAACCTTCGTCATGCAGACGGCGGACAACTTTTTCCGCCGCAAAACTCAACATATCCGCGCTGATGTGATGCTGGTCGAAAGAAAGGATTTCCTTCGCCACAGGCGCTTGCTTCGGCTGCTTTCCGGGCAAAACTTTATGCAACCATTTTTTCAACATAAACTACTCTTTCCAAAATAAAAAGAGGTCGTCTGAAACCGGCGGCGAAGCCTTTGCGCAATATTCTGTCGAAAATGTGGACAAAATATTATGCAAAGGCTTCAGACGACCTGCCGTATCGCATTAAAAAACAAGGCGGCATTATACCCGAAACACCATAAGCCCTGAAAATATAGTGGATTAACTTTAAACCAGTACGGCGTTGCCTCGCCTTAGCTCAAAGAGAACGATTCTCTAAGGTGCTGAAGCACCAAGTGAATCGGTTCCGTACTAGCTGTACTGTCTGCGGCTTCGTCGCCTTGTCCTGATTTTTGTTAATCCACTATATAGTCAAATATCTAAAAACCGTAACGGCGTTATCAGTTATAATAAAGGGCTGACACAAACCCGCACGGAGCCGTATCATGTATCACTACAAATCCGAAGCCACCCAATTCCTCGACAAACTCATCGAAGACAATCCGCAGCTGGAAACAGAACGCCTTGAAAACCGTCATTTGTTGTGGGATGTCGAGCTGAATCCTCAAGAACAAAAAGAATTCGAAGCCGCCAAAGTCGCCAAAAAACCTTATACCTACTACCAAGACTGACGGCCAAACGGCATGACCACCCAGACACACAATATCAATCCGGCGCTGCAAGACTACCTCAACAGCATCGGTGAAAAAGAGCATCCTGTCCTGACCGCCCTGCGTTCGCGCACGCAATCCCACCGTTTAGGGAAAATGGCGATTGCCCGCGAACAGGCAGTCTTGCTGACTTGGCTCGCGCGCCTGCTCAAAGCCGAAAAATATCTGGAAATCGGCGTGTTTACCGGTTACAGCAGTACCGCAGTCGCCCTAGCCCTGCCCGAACACGGCAAAATTACCGCCTGCGACATCAACGTCACCTTTACCGATATCGCCCGCGAAACTTGGCAAGCGGCAGGGGTAGGACACAAAATTTCACTACACCTGCAACCCGCCCTTTTGACTTTGGACGATCTGATAGCGCAAGGAGAAGCAGAAAGTTACGACCTTGCCCTGATAGACGCTGACAAACCGCCCACACCGCAATATTTCGAACGCTGCCTGCAACTGGTTCGCAGCGGCGGCGTTATCGCCATTGACAATGTCCTGCTGAACGGACGCGTCATGGGCGAAACAGAACTCGATGCACCACCCAGCCTAAACATACTCCAATCCTTCAACCGCAACCTGCCCGACGATTCCCGCATCGTACCCATTACCCTGCCCGTCGGCGACGGTCTGACTTTGCTGCTTAAAAAATAAAATGAACAAAACCCTTCCCATCCTGTTTGCCGGCATCCTTCTGCTCAACGCCTGCGCCTCTACCGCCCCTAAACCCAAATCCGGCGACACCTTCATGTTGCCCGATATTCCCACCGCCGCAGCCGAATCTTCCGCCATTCCCTATCCTGATTTGAACACTATGACTCAAATCGAACGCTTGGGTATGCAGGTCGAGCGTTTGGAGCGCGAGATGGAAAACACCAACCAGCGCCTGCAACAACTCGAAAAACAAAACAAAACCCCGCGTCACGCCAATAAAAAAGTGCCCGCCCAACGTTTGGACGACCAAAAGCTCAAAAGCACCTATCTGGCAAACGGCGGCACCGCGCCTTCAGAAGCCGACTCCGCCAACCAAAACGAAACCCATCTCTACAACCAAGCCCTCAAATACTATCAGCGCAACAATTACGCCGCCGCAGCCGCAGTCTTAAAAGGAGCAGACGGCGGCAACGGCAGCGAAAGCGCCCGACGCAATATGTATCTATTGCTGCAAAGCCAACAGCGTATGGGCAACTGCGAATCCGTCATCGAAATTGGCGGACGCTTCGCCAACCGCTTCCGCAACAGCCCGCAAGCTCCTGACGCACTCTTCAGCATCGGGCAATGCCAATACAAACTGCAACAAAAAGACATCGCCCGCAACACATGGCGCAAGCTGATACAAAGTTACCCCGGCAGCGCCGCCGCCAAACGCGCAGCCGTCAGCATCAAGCAACGATAAATTTTCAGACGACCTCCCATACTCAACGGTCATCTGAAATCATTCATTGAATAACGTTTTATACACTAGGAGCAAATATGGCCAAAATCGGCATCATCATGGCAGCAACAGCGACTGGCCCGTCCATGCAGCAGGCAGCGCAGTTTCTCAAAGAATTCGGCGTCGAATACGAAGCCCGCGTCGTGTCTGCACACCGCACCCCAGATTTAATGTTTGAATACGCCGAAACTGCGCGCGAACGCGGCATCAAAGCCATCATGCCGGCGCAGGCGGCGCGGCACATCTGCCCGGCATGGTTGCCGCCAAAACCACCGTCCCCGTATTGGGCGTACCCGTACCCAGCAAATACCTGCGCGGCGAAGACTCCTTGCTCTCCATCGTACAAATGCCCAAAGGCGTTCCCGTCGCCACTTTCGCCATCGGCGAGGCAGGAGCCGCCAACGCCGCCCTGTTCGTCATCTCGCTGCTTGCCAACGAAAACCCCGAGCTGGCGCAAAAACTTGCCGATTTCCGCGCCAAGCAGGAACGAACCGTTTTAGACATGGAACTGCCCGAAGCATAAGCATCGAGGTCGTAGGGAAGGTCGTCTGAAAGGCAAATAGAAATCTTTGCATTCTGACGACCATACCAGCTTCACTTTTTATATTGTGCGCGACAATTGCTGGATATAACTGCTAATCTGCGTCAGTTCCAAACCAAATATTTTTAATTACATCTAAATTAAAAGAAAATTTTTTATAGTCATCCTGAATTTTCGATACTAAAGAATTTAATTCAGCATATAACTCATTACTGAAATTTATATTTATATTTCTTTCTTTGCCACCCAATACCTCTATATTCAGCATATTATTTTTCTTAAATTTCATATTCAAGATATTATTCTTCTTACTTATCTTAGCAGTAAGTGATTCAAAGTTTAATTCGTCTTGATTATTATGTGAGATAAATTCTACAAAATCCAATAAATTGCCATAGTCCTCTTCACCAGCAATATATAGGGATAGACCATTTCCTAAATTCATATAAAAACCAGAATCAATATAGATTTGACCACACTTATTAAATTTTTCTAAATACAGAAAATTAAATTCCCAATTTATCTCAAAATAGAAATTATATTGATTGAGTGAAAAATTATATGTACTACTTAAATTCATTTTCCCTTTATCCTTTTATAACCTGAAGATTTAGCTATCTTTCCAACTTTATCTTCCATGATTTCTGTTTACCTCATTTTCAGACGACCTTTTTTAATCACTCAACCCCCTGAACAACAATGAACAAAACTTTTGCATTTATCCTACTCTCCGCCTTGCTCTGCGCCTGTCAAAGCCCAAGCAAACCGCCTCAAGCGGCTGAAGCAGTCCCCACCCGACAAGCACAAGCCACAACGGGCAACCTGATTATTTTCTACGATCAAGGCATCGGCTCAGGTTCATTGATGAAGGCAGTGAAAGACTCCAGCTCAAGTTTGGTTTACGAATACAAAAACCTGCACGGAATTGCCATTCGTCCATCAGCCAAAACCAATATTCAAGATGCCATTGCCTATTTCCAAAAAGTAAACGGCGTATTGTCAGTCGAACAAGACCGACTGATGAAACTTCAATAAAGGTCAGCACTTAAATCAGCACATCTTGTAGAAGCCGATTATGCTTGAAGCTTTTATGATAGACTGTTTTTTTAGTTTACAATGTATATTACCTATTGCCTTCCTTTTCAGGCAGGAATACGTTATAAAAAAATATACAGAAAAAATAAAACGAATGGGACATAATGGCAAACCGTATTTTCAGTATAAAATTCATAAAACCAATTAATTACCTCATTTTATTGCTACTTATTTCGTTTTCATTCCTCCTTAATACCGATGAATTTTACATCGTAGACTACATAATTGATGGGGATGTCTATAATTTATCCGATTTACAAGGTGAAATAAACGACAACCCCATGATTATTAAATTATTTTTAATAATAAACAATATTTCCATTCTATTCTTTCTATTAGGAAGAAAGTTTATTGGCATTTTCTGTTTCATCCTTACAGCGTATTTTTTTGTCCATTTAATAGGCGACCTAGATTTATTGTTTCATATCATTTACTCAAGTATAAAACTTAAAAATTTATGGCTGATTTTAATACTCGTTTTGTATTTTGTACTGTGTTTGATTAACCTTTTCTGCCTGTACAGTTCTATGAAAATATAGTGGATTAACTTTAAACCAGTACGGCGTTTGCCTCGCCTTGCCGTACTATCTGTACTGTCTGCGGCTTCTCCGCCTTGTCCTGATTAAATTTAATCCACTATAAGCTTTATCGGTCATATGAAAGGCCGTCTGAAAAACCACCGCCCTTGATTGCGTTTTTTCAGACGGCCTTTCCGTATATCCGCCGTTGGGGCGATTAACGGTAAACCTCTCCTTCATGCTTCAACCAGCCGTCGGGGTGCCTGCCCTGAGGATCGCGGTGTGTCCAATGGATGACGCCGCCCTGTCCGCTCCATTCGTATTCGCCGTAAAAAGCAACCTCATCGCCTTTTTTCAGCCCTTTGATTTTGGGAGCCAAGTCGATATTGTGCGCGACCAAAACGGTCTGCCCGCTATTTAAGCGCAGGATAAACCGCTGGTGCCGCGAACCTTTATTGTCGTCCGCTAAAACCTTTGCCACCACGCCCCGTCCTTCGATTTGGAAATCGCTTTCGCGCCTTTCGAAGGCCGTCTGAAGGCGGCTGTCGCTGCCGGAGGATGAAGCCTGGATGGAAGATACGGTTTGTGTCGGGGAGGCATGTGGATTAAACGGTGCCTGCCCGCCTTGTCCGTCGAAAAAGTGCAAGGCAACCGCCGCTGCGGCAATCAGCAAA
>CAKMQH010000311.1 GCA_927911515.1 uncultured Neisseria sp. | reverse complement strand
AAAATAGGCAAGCTGAAACATGGTAATCCTGACAATCCGATCCTGATTTAAATAAACCTACTTCGGCGCTTTTCGCAAAAACGAACTTCATCGTAAAGCCCCTTGTTCATCAGCGACAGTATATATCAATCATGCTGATGCACTTAACCGGCTGAAATTTCTGACAACAGGCCGTCTGAAAACGCAGAAACCCATTTTTCAGACGGCCTGACTTTGCCAAAGCAATCGATTTTATGTAAACTGAAAACTTCTTGTCGGAGTGCTGCTTGTTCCCGCAAACAGCTGAGACCGCGCCAGCGGAATCCGTAGAACCTGTCGGGGTAATGCCTGCGTAGGAAACAAGCTGTCAAACGCCTGAAAAGGCTTCCGTTCCCTTTCCCGCATTTCCCGCCATTCGGTGGATTCCGCTTCCGTCTTATCTTTCGTCCTCCCGACTGCCCAAATACTGCAAAGGAATTCACCATGCCCCGTATCGCCATTCTCGGCGGCGGCCTCTGCGGCCGTCTGACTGCTTTACAACTTGCAGAACAAGGTTTATCCGTTGCCCTCTTTGACAAGGGCGGGCGCAAAGGCGAACACGCCGCCGCTTATGTTGCCGCCGCCATGCTCGCGCCTGCTGCGGAAGCGGTCGAAGCTACGCCTGAAGTCATCAAACTGGGCAGACAGAGCATTCCGCTTTGGCGCAACATCAGAGGTCGTCTGAAAACGCCGACCATGATGCAGGAGAACGGCAGCCTGATCGTGTGGCACGGTCAGGACAAACCTTTATCCGGCGAGTTCGTCCGCCATCTTAAACGCGGCGGCGTGGCGGATGACGAAATCGTCTGTTGGCACGCTGACGACATCGCCGAACGCGAACCGCAACTCGGCGGACGTTTTTCAGACGGCATCTACCTGCCGACCGAAGGTCAGCTCGACGGGCGGCAGATGCTGTCTGCACTTGCCGACACTTTGGACGAACTGAACGTCCCTTGCCATTGGGAACACGAATGCACCCCCGAAGACCTGCAAGCCCAATACGACTGGCTGATCGACTGCCGCGGCTACGGCGCAAAAACCGCTTGGAACCAATCCTCCGAACACCCCAGCACCTTGCGCGGCATACGCGGCGAAGTGGCGCGGGTTTATACGCCCGAAATCACGCTCAACCGCCCCGTGCGCCTGCTGCACCCGCGTTATCCGCTCTACATCGCCCCGAAAGAAAACCACGTCTTCGTCATCGGTGCGACCCAAATCGAAAGCGAAAGCCAAGCCCCCGCCAGCGTGCGTTCAGGGTTGGAACTCTTGTCCGCACTCTATGCCGTCCACCCCGCCTTCGGCGAAGCCGACATCCTCGAAATCGCCACCGGCCTGCGCCCCACGCTCAATCACCACAACCCCGAAATCCGTTACAGCCGCGCCCGACGCCTCATTGAAATCAACGGCCTTTTCCGCCACGGCTTCATGATTTCCCCCGCCGTAACCGCCGCCGCCGTCAGATTGGCAGTGGCACTGTTTGACGGAAAAGACGCGCCCGAACGTGATAAAGAAAGCGGTTTGGCGTATATTGAAAAACAAGTTTGAGGTCGTCTGAAAACGCCGCGGCATAGGTTTCAGAGCAAATCGGCACACCCCGACACCAGCCTGTATGAATATAATACGACAAGGCGCGCCAACGTCGCATCGTCTCAATCTACTTAATATCAGCAAGGTTTCCAATGAATCTGAAATCCCTGTATTTACTGCCCGCGCTCTTACTCGCCCACTCCGCAGCCCTTGCCGCGCCCAAGATTTCAGACGACCCCAAACCGCGTTCCGCCAAAAAAATCGTTTATTTCAAACAAAACGGCCAATTCGGTGCGAAAACCGCAAGCGGCAAAATCATCGTCCCTGCGCAATACAACTGCGAATTTATGTGCGAACACGTCAAACACGGCAAAACCGCCAACGGCGAGTTGCTGTTTCTGGACAGCAGCCGAGAAATTCGGGGCAAAGTTGCCTATTCGCCGTTTTTCCTGCATTCGCGGCAGGGCAAGTTTTTATATCAGCCGATGATGTACGATGCGGCGGCAGACTATTTTTCGGAAGGCAAACGTCGCTATGTTTCAAAAGACGGCAAAGTCGGTTTTGCCGACCGCGCGGGCAACTTGGTCACACCCGCCCAACACGATTGGGCAGGACAGTTTGAATACGGCTATGCTGCATTTTGCGACGACTGCCGAGAAGTGCGCGTGGACGAAGAACATACCGCCGTACAGGGCGGCACTTGGGGCATGATGGACGCACGCGGCAATACCGTTGCGCCCGGCAACACCCGCCGTGCCGCTTCCGACATCGAACGGAACGGCAAATTTTATCCGCACCCGTTTGCCTACACCGCCGCCGAACACGATATGCTGCAACGCATCAACCGCTACAAAAAACCTGATTGTCGGACTGGAAGCAGTTCGCCATTCACAGTACAAAACTGCCGAAGAACGCGTTGCTTACCGCTTTGAAATCGTGTCGCAGCCCGTGCAAGGCTATCCGTATTACGAAATCGTCCTGTTCGACGGCAAAGGCAACACTGTTGACGGCGAACGCTTTCTCGCCGGTGCGGACGGCAAACGGCTCTATGTTCTACCCGTCGGAGACGACACGCCGCAACCACTGGAAACCTACCTGCGCCACGCAATCCGCAGCACACTTGCCGAACAGCCCGAAAGACAGAAAAACGGTCGGAACGACAATCCGTTTCGCCTGAAAGACTATCCCGAAGCGGAAGCCTTGTTGAAACGCAGGAAATGAGTTTCAGACGACCTCGTCAGATGGCTATACCACTCTACTCACTTTATTAAACAACAAAACAAAAGGAAAACGTCATAATTGAACAAGCAATAGGAAACCTGTCAGGTATATTTTGGATTTTCCTGCTCGTCATTCCCCTACTTTTTTTGAAAGCGCTGCTCCAAAATCCCAAAGTAAAAGGACGCATAGGCGAACGGGCAGTCCGTTCAGTAATCGGAAAAGATTTGGATGAAGAAACCTATATCGAATTTCACGATTTGATTATTCCGTCGCGAAGCGGCACGACGCAAATCGACCATATTTATGTTTCAATTTTTGGGATATTTGTCATAGAAACCAAAAATTACACAGGTTGGATTTTTGGCAGCGAGAAGCAATCGAAATGGACTCAAGTCGTCTATAAGCAGAAACACTACTTTCAAAATCCGTTGCGCCAAAATTACGCACACATCAAGGCATTATCCGAACTGCTGCAGCTGCCGGAAGAAAAATTTCATTCGATGGTGGTTTTTCTCGGTGATTGTGAATTGAAAACGCAAATGCCGCCGAATGTTTGCCGTATCAGACAGGCAGCATCCTATATCAGACGTTTTCAGACGACCTTATTGCTGCCACAGGAAATAGAAGCGGCAATTGCCGTGCTGTCTTCAAACGAATACCAAGCCGACGGCGAAAAACTGCGGCGCATACCGAGCGCCTGCAAGAACGCCATCAGCGATAACTTAAAAGGACACCCCATGACCTTCCCGCCCCTAAAATCCCCGCTTAAATTCTACGCCGTCGTTCCCACAGCCGATTGGGTGGAACGCATGGTCAAAGCAGGTGCCGACACGGTGCAACTGCGCTGTAAAACCTTGCATGGCGACGAATTGAAACGTGAAATCGCCCGCTGCATCACCGCCTGTCAGGGCAGCCGTACCCAGCTTTTCATCAACGACCACTGGCGCGAGGCGATAGAAGCAGGCGCATACGGCGTGCATCTCGGACAAGAAGACATGGACACCGCCGACCTTGCCGCCATCGCCGCCGCCGGTTTGCGTTTGGGTTTGAGTACGCACTCGGTCGCCGAACTCGACCGCGCCCTGTCCGTACACCCCAGCTACGTTGCCAGCGGCGCGATTTTCCCGACCACGACCAAGCAAATGCCCACTGCCCCGCAAGGCTTAGACAAACTGCGCGAATATGTGAAACAGGCAGGCGGCACGCCCGTCGTCGCCATCGGCGGCATCGATTTGAACAACGCTGAAGAGGTATTGGCAACCGGCGTTTCCTCCCTCGCCGTCGTCCGCGCCGTTACCGAAGCGGAAAATCCCGAAACCGTGGTTAACGCGTTTCAGGCTTTGTGGAATGAATAAGGTCGTCTGAAAACCAAATTTCAGACGACCTGCTCAATTAGGATATTCGATTGCCGTTATTTCGGATGCCATACAGGCACCAGCGGGTATAACGGCGCGAAGAATATTCGGCGGATTTAATTGTCCCAGCTTCCACCACCAGTTTGCCGATCATATCTCCGCTTTCCAGCATCTCATGGGCGCGGCGCAGGTTGGCAGCATTGATGCCGTGCAGGATTTGGGTGGCGGTCGGACGGATGATGCCTTCGTCCGCCAGCCGAGCGGTTTCGGCGAGTATTTCGCCCTGCCGTTCGATGTCTGCCGTTTCGCTCAGCGGGCGGGTAAACATAAACTCCCAATGCAGCGACAGGCTTTTGCCTTTGAGCGGGTTCACGTCCAACGTTTCGGGGTCGTCAATCAGCGCGATTCTGCCTTGCGGGGCGATGAGTTCCACGATTTGCGGCAGATGGCGGTCGGTATGGTTGGTGGAAAAAACAAACGACGGCGCGCCGATATTTAACGCGGCAACCTGTTCCGCCATGTTTTCATGATGGTTGATGACGAAATCCGCCCCCAATTCCTTCACCCACGCGCGGCTTTCGGGGCGGGAGGCGGTGGCGATAACTTGGATGTCGGTCAGCTTTTTCAGAAACTGGATGGCAAGCGAGCCGACCCCGCCTGCGCCGCCGATTAAGAGCAGCGCATTGGCGCCGCCTGCCACGGGTTTGTTCACGTTCAAGCGGTCGAACAGCGTTTCCCATGCGGTAATCGCCGTCAATGGCAGCGCGGCGGCTTGGGCAAAATCCAGTGAACGTGGCTTTTTGGCGGCAATGCGCGCGTCCACCGCTTGTAATTGTGCGTTCGAACCTTGGCGGTTGATGGCGCCCGCGTAATACACTTCGTCGCCGACTTTGAAATGCCGCACTTCGCTGCCGACTGCCTGAACAATGCCTGCCGCGTCGTAACCCAATACGCGGTACTGCCCTGCCGCAGGCGTATGCGCCGCCCGAACTTTCACATCGACAGGATTGACTGAAACCGCCTGCACGGCAACCAAAATATCGTGCGGCCGCAGCTCGGGTTCGGGCAGATTGATGTCAAGCAGGGCTTCAGGGTTGGAAACGGGCAAAGGGCGGGTGAAACCGATGGCTTTCATGATGTTCTCCTGTTAGGTCGTCTGAAAGCGTGTATCATGCGCCTGAAGCACACCATTAACAAGAACGCACTTGTTTTTCAGATAGTTACATAAAGGATACCACCATGCCCCGCACACCGCACCCAAGATACGACTGCGCCGAAGGCTGCTCGGTGGAAGCCGCGCTTTCCGTCATCGGCGGCAAATGGAAAGGCACGATACTCTACCGCTTGCACACGGACGGCACGCTGCGCTTCAACCAAATCCGCCGCATCCTGCCCGATGTGTCGCAACGCACGCTGACCGCGCAACTGCGCGCATTGGAGGCCGACGGCATCATTTTGCGTACTGTGTATCCCGAAGTCCCGCCACGAGTGGAATACCGCCTGACCGACTACGGCAAAACGCTTGCGCCCGTGCTGACGGCATTGAAGGAATGGGGCGACGGATTCAAGCAAGAGCAGGCGCATCGCGAATAAAGAAACTCACCTACGAAATATCGAGAAACCATGAACATCATCTTAAACGGCGAACCCGCCGAACTTCGCGGCACAACCGTTGCCGACCTCATCGCCCAAACCGCGCCGCAAAAGCCCTTTGCCGTGGCTGTGAACACCGGATTTGTCGCCAAAGGCGCGTATGCTGAAACGGTTTTGAACGAAAACGATAAAGTCGATATCGTGCGGCCGGTGGTCGGCGGTTAGGCGGTTTCGGCTTTTCAGACGACCCTTGTCCCCAAAAACAACGTTATGGTGGATTAACTTTAAATCAGGACAAGGCGACGAAGCCGCAGACAGTACAAATAGTACGGAACCGATTCACTTTGGTGCTTCAGCACCTTAGAGATCGTTCTCTTTGAGCTAAGGCGAGGCAACGCCGTACTGGTTTAAAGTTAATCCACTATACAAAGGAACCCTCATGCTCACCCTATACGGAGAAACTTCCC
>CAKMQH010000310.1 GCA_927911515.1 uncultured Neisseria sp. | reverse complement strand
GCATCAGCATGATTGATATATACTGTCGCTGATGAACAAGGGGCTTTACGATGAAGTTCGTTTTTGCGAAAAGCGCCGAAGTAGGTTTATTTAAATCAGGATCGGATTGTCAGGATTACCATGTTTCAGCTTGCCTATTTTTCAAATGGTCGGTGCCGGCAAAGCACGCAATCAGGATGCCTTGTTTGACGGCACGGCGGTGCGTCAGGTCAGGCTGCACAAAACCCGTGTGTCCGAGGCGGACGATGCCGTGCGGCTGGCAGTGGCAGACGGCGTATCCAGCAGCCCCGCCGCGCACCTTGCCAGCCGGTTTTGGTTGGATGCCTTTGCCCGCGAGGGCGATGCAGAAGGGCGTTTCCTGAGAAGGCTGCACGGCAGCTTCTGCGACACGCTTGCCGATGAATATTTTGGCGCGTCCTCGACTTTCGCTTCGGCAGTCGTCGGGGTGGACGGTTTGTGCCGCATCTGCAATGTCGGCGACAGCCGCGTTTACCATATATCGGCAGAGGGGCGTTGGCGACAGGTAAGCCATGATCACACTGTGTTGGCAGATTTAATCGAGCAGGGGGAAGCGCGGGCAGATACGGAATACGCCGATATGTATTATGCTTTGGCGCACTGCCTGATAGCGGATAATGAAGAAACCCATTTTAAAATTTTTACCGATTCTTTGATCTTGCAAAGAGGCGAGGCAGTTTTGGTTTGTTCTGACGGTCTGCACGACGCGCTATCCCATGAACGCTTGGAAACATTATGGAACGCTTCCCCGTCGTTGCCTGATAAGTTGGAAGCCTTACGCCGAGCAGTAAAAAGGGTTCCCTATCATGATGATTGTTCGGTAGCGGTATGTCTGTGGCAAAGATAGCGAACCAATCCTAGAATCGGTTATGCAGTTTCTTGAGAATATTTCAAAGGATTGGGTGTAAAGGGTCGTCTGAAAGATGCTTGGACCAATTTATATATACCGCATCACATATTTCAACCATCTCATCAACGCCGCCAGCAGTATGCCGATCGACAATCCCACCAAGGCTGCCTGCCACGTCCATTTAATCAGTAGCGCGCTGACCAAACCACCGATTGCGCCGCACAGATATTTGTCGCGCCGTTTGAATTCCGTCGTCTGCTCGGCTAAATCTTCTTCGATAAAACAAATTGCGAAGAGCGTAGCCAATGCCAGACAGAAGCCGATAATAGGGAGCCAAGGCGTATCAATGTGGCCAAGGGCTTTATCCAGAATCATATCCCCGCCGTACATCAGTCCGAGAACAGTGGCGATAACCAGCAATATCACATAGCCCAATATGTTGCTGGTGTCGAGCCAGTCAAGAATTCGTTCGCATAATTTTTTGAGAAACTTCATGGGTGGTCTGTTGTTGGGTTGGATGGGAAAGTATAGTGGATTAAATTTAAACCAGTACGGCGTTGCCTCGCCTTGCCGTACTATTTGTACTGTCTGCGGCTTCGTCGCCTTGTCCTGATTTAAATTTAATCCACTATATCGCCGCGCAAACAAAAAACCTGCCGTTTTCGGCAGGTTTTTTATCGGATGATGCGCTGTATTACAGGCCGCTCAGGCGGGCGGTGTCGTGTGCAATCATCAATTCTCGTTGGTCGGAATCACAACGGCGACGGCTGCGCTGTCGGCAGTCGTGATCACGCCTGCGGTACCGAAGCGGGCTTTCAGGTTGGCTTCGCTGTCCACTTTCAGACCGAGGAAGCCTAAGTAGCCGAGTACGCGCTCGCGGATGATGTCGGAGTTTTCGCCGATACCGCCGGTGAAGACGAGTGCGTCAAGACCACCGGCTGCGACAGCCATGCTGCCGATGTATTTGGCGAGGCGGTAGATGAAGATTTCCAGAGCCAGTTTGGCACCTGCGTGGCCGTTGGCGGCTTCTTCTTCGATGGTACGGCAGTCGTTGGACAAACCTGAAATACCGAGCAGACCTGATTTTTTATTCAGCATATCAGTGATTTGGGCGATGGTCATGTTGGCATTTTCAGCCAAGAAGCTGAACACTGCGGGATCGATGTCGCCGCTGCGGGTACCCATTACCAAACCTTCCAGCGGGGTCAGACCCATGCTGGTATCTTTACATTCACCGTTGGCAACTGCGGCGATAGATGCGCCGTTACCCAAGTGGGCAATCACCATGCGCAGATCTTTTTTGTCTTTACCGAGGAAACGGGCAGTTTCATCGGAAACGTAGCGGTAGCTGGTACCGTGCGCGCCGTAACGACGCAAGCCGTATTTTTCATACAGTTCATGCGGAATAGCGTAGGTGTAGGCATGTTCCGGCATGGTTTGGTGGAAGGCGGTGTCGAAAACGACAACGTTGGGCAGGCCTTTGAAAATGCTTTGTGCGGCACGCAGACCCAAGAGGTGCGCAGGGTTGTGCAGCGGAGCGAGAGGGATACATTTTTCGATGCCGGCGATGACTTCGTCGTCAACAAGGATGGATTCGCTGTACAGTTCGCCGCCGCTGACGACGCGGTGCCCGATAGCACCGATGCGGCTGTCGAGGCCGTGGGCTTTGAGTTCTTCCATCAGCGCTTCAACTGCGCCGGTGTGGTCGGGCTTGGCAGACAGGTCGACTTTGTGTTTTTCGCCGTTTACTTTGAACGTGATGTAAGCGTCGGGCAGGTTGAGTTTTTCGGCAAGGCAGCTGAGCAGGACTTCGCCGCTTTCGTTATCCAGTACGGCACCTTTGAGGGATGAGCTGCCGCAGTTCAAAACTAAGATCAGTTTTTGGGTCATTTGTTGTGGCTCCTGAAGGTTTCAGACGACCTGTGTAGGCAGTATCGGCAATCTGTTCTTTATCGTGGATATACCGCCAAAAATCTCCCGCCGGCATAGTGGATGCACTTGAGGGCGGCACCGAGCGTCTGCGCGGCGTGCCGTATTGATTTGGTGGCGTAAAATCTATGAAAGAAAAAATTATCGTTACATTCGGAATGGCGGCAACTTTAATGAATGTTGCTTTCCGTGTGGCTTCTGCCGCCGCTGATTCGGCGGGGTCGTCTGAAATCGGTTGATGAATGTAAACCGCGCTATTCTAGCAAAAAACGGATTCGGCTGCTTGGCTTAATTGTAGAAACTAGTAGCGTTGTTTACAGTATTTCCAGAAGAATACTGAAACATGAACATGCACAAGAACACCCGTCTCACCCCGCACCACCGCCAAGCCATTTGGCTGGCCTACACTCAGGGGAAGGAAAGCGTCACCTCCCTGGCACGCCGCTACCAAGTCAGCCGCGTCACCATTTACCGCGCACTTAAAGCCGCAAGAGGCAGACTGCTCAAACCCCAAACCAGTACCAACAACCGTTCAAACAGG
>CAKMQH010000309.1 GCA_927911515.1 uncultured Neisseria sp. | reverse complement strand
GGAAATGCTCGAAAAAGCCGCACCCCGGCTGACCGGCGAAGGAACGATGCTTCATTCCGACCAAAGGTGTGCTGTACCGTACGGCGGGGTATAGGGAATTGCTTGCCCAACATTCCATGGTCAAAGCATGTCACGTAAGGCGAATTGTTGGGACAATGCACCGATGGAGAGTTTCTTTGCCGTGTTGAAGACGGAGTGTTTCTATAACGCAGGAGAATTGACGGTGGACGAATTGATGAAACAGATAGATGACTATATGGATTACTACAACCGCGAGCGTTGCAGTTTGAAATTGAAAAGCTGAGTCCTGTCGCATACAGAACCCAGCTTGCACAGAGCGCCTGAAAAGGCTTTTATGAGTGTCCAAGATTTGGGGGCCAGTTCATATCAACATAACCATCCCCCCCTTCGAATATTAAAAAAAGGTCGTCCGAAAATCTTTTAGATGACCTTTTGTCTACCTTATTATCTAATCTATCACCTAAGAAATTCTCTCCCAGCCATCCTTTATCCACGATAAAAAGCAGTCTGCACCTCATTTCAAAACGTGCAGGCTGTTTTTACGTTATCAATCCAGTTTCAGGATTTCTCCGTCTTCCGGAACGTTCACACGGCTTTCAATGCCTTGACCGCGTATAAATTTACGCATATCGGCGCGGCTGACGGCGGTATGATTCACAGTATCCATGTGTACGGTGATGATTTTGGCTTTAGGCATGACTTGGCTGGCTTTTAATACATCAGCCGTCCCCATAATAATGCCGTCTGAAATGCCTGAAATCAGCGCGTAGCCCGTGTTCATAATCAGATAATCGGGTTTGTAGCGGTTCAATGCTTTGTTTACATCTGCCGTCCACACAGTATCACCCATAATATAAGCGGTTTTATGTCCGCTGCTTTGGAATACCACACCCATTGCATCGCCTAAGATTTCGGCTAGCTGAGGGTTGGCATACATGGCTTCTGTACCATGTACGCCGCCGGTTTTGCTGATGGTTACGCCGTTGAAGACAGTGCTGCCGTTCAACACGCGTACATCAGTAAAGCCTTGGCTGCGGATTTTTGCCGCGTCGGCTTGGTGCTGCACATATACGGGCAGGTTTTTCGGAATGGAACGTGCGGCGGTTTCGTCCCAATGGTCTTCGTGAGTATGGGTAACGATAACTGCATCCACACCGTCCAAAATTTTATTCACGCTCATCGGCAGCCCGACCAGCGGCATTTTGGCTTGGTTATTGAACGTGCCGGCAAAGCCGTTCATGGAATGCTTGGGGGCGAAAAACGGGTCAATCAAAAACGTCTGCCCCGCATATTCGACTTTGGCGGTAGCGTTACGGATATGTTGGTATGAATCGTCTGCCCAAGCGGAAAAGGCTGTCGCGCCCAAAACAGTGGCAAGAATAAATTGCTTGGATTTCATGATGTTGCTCCTTAAAAAATCATGGAGCGTATTTTAAGCAGCAGGTGTATCGGCTAAAATAGGCAATATTGCCAACAAACGCAAGGATAGTGCCAAAATGTCGTCTGAAAACGAGCGTAACGAGTTTCGCCAAAATCAAACTGTTCCCAAAATCGTGCTATATGCTCAATCGGGCATGAATGATTTTGTCTTCAACATTCCCTTTTCTGTTTTTCAGACGACCTATCGGAACAATCCGCTCTTTGACCTGAAAATCTGTTCCAATGACAGCAAAGACGTCACCACGGCACTGGGCGTAAATATTCCCGTACACGGCGGCTTGGATTTGACGGAAGAAGCCGACATCATCGTCATCGCAGGCTGGCGCAATATTGAAGAAGCCCCGACACCCGAGTTGAGCGCACATTTACAGAAAGCAGTACAACGTGGTGCGCATATCACTGCCCTATGTTACGGCACTTACGCCCTTGCCTACACAGGACTTTTAGACGGCAGAACCGCCGCCACCCACTGGCTTGCCGAAGACGACTTTGTCCGCCGTTTCCCTAAAATTCATCTGGATACCAACCGCCTATATGCGGAAGATGGCAACTTTTTAACATCGGCAGGTGCGGCGGGCGGGCTGGATTGCTGCCTGTACCTCATCCGCAAAATCCACGGTGCAACCGTTGCCAACGACCTTGCCCGTACCTTGGTTGCGGCACCACACCGCGAAGGCGGGCAGGCACAGTTTATCCACCGACCTGTCGAACGTCGTACCGCCGATGACAAAATCAATCACTTATTGGACGAACTGCGCCAAAACCTTGCGACCCCATACCGCTTGGACGATTTGGCAAAAAAATTAGCTGTTTCCCGCCGAACCTTTATCCGCCATTTTTCTCAAGCCACAGGCATGAATTTCGGTGAGTGGCTCACAACAGAGCGGCTATGGCAGGTACAGGATTTGTTGGAAAATACGGATTTGCCGATAGAACGCATCGCCGAACAAAGCGGCTTCGGCAGCGCGGCAAACCTACGTTTGCAATTCAAAGCCAAGTTTAAAATCAATCCGAATGCCTGGCGGAAAGTATTTGGCAGATAGCTCGCGTTAGTCAATCCAAAACACCTGAGTGCAGGCTGCTTTGGAGGTCGTCTGAAAACCCCAAAAGCAGCCTGCACTTTTCAGACGACCTCCGCAGTTAAATTAGATGGATAACCCTTATTTTTCAATCATTCAAACAAAGGTTCTGTTAAACTCCCAACCTTCTCTTACCCACACCAATAATTTCCATCTAATTTTCCCACTTACAATCCCTACAAACGGCGCAGACCGCTTCATATTCCCATCCATAAGGAACACTACCATGAAAAACCTTAAATTTACCTTAGCCATATTCTTTGGCGGCATATTCGCTTTATGGCTGCTTGCTACATCATTTCCAGACCAGTGGGGCGTATTTCCCGTACGCAACCTATTGCTGCAACTCACAGGCACCATCAGCATACTGGCCACGAGTGGCTGTCTGATACTTGCCGTGCGTCCCAAAATGCTGGAAACGCCGCTCGGCGGGCTGGACAAAATGTACCGCCTGCACAAATGGTTCGGCATCATTGCCCTTTCAGGCAGCATCCTGCATTGGACCTGCACACAATTCCCCAAATGGCTTATCGCACTTGGTCTGATTGACGGAAAACGCCCGCCACGCCCGCCGATGCAGGAAATATTGACATTAAAAGATTGGCTGGCTACCCAACGCCACTTTGCCGAAGAAGTTGGCGAAATCGCTTTTTATGTTGCCCTCGTCCTGCTTGTCGCCGCACTCATCAAACGCATACCCTACCGCTGGTTTGCCAAATTCCACATACTTATCGTTCCCGTTTATCTCGCGCTCGTGTGGCACACCGTCGTACTGGTAAATTTTTCCTACTGGTCGCAACCGCTGGGCTGGCTGCTCATCGCCGCCTTGCTTGCAGGCACCGCCTGCTCGCTGATTGCCCTGTTCAAGCGCATCGGCAAACCGCAAAACGCCACCGTATCCGCCCTAAATCAAAACGGCAATCTGCTCTCCCTGACCCTGAATGCCCCAAAATGGCAGGGACACCGCGCAGGACAATTCCTCTTTTTACGCACACACGGCGAAAGCCACCCCTTTACCATCGCCTCCGACTGGCAGCCTGATAACCAACAGCTCACGCTCGTGATCAAAGACTTGGGCGACTACACCCGCCGCCTGCCGCAACGCCTGAATGTTGGCGACACCGTGCAAATCGACGGCGCATACGGACGTTTCGATTTTCCGATAAACAAGCGCAAATCTGGGTCAGCAACGGTATCGGTTTTACCCCTTTTCTCGCACGACTCAATGAACTGGCCAAACAGCCCGCCACCCAAGCGATAGACTGGTTTCACGCCGATAGAAACCTACCCGCCGAAACGCTCGCCCATTGGCAACAGTTAGCGCAACAAGCCAACGTCAATTTCCACTATATCCCCTCCGAAACCCAAAGGCTTACCGCCGAACACATCGGACAAACCGTCCGCGACAGTGCAAACCGCAGCCTATGGCTCTGCGGTAGCCGCAGTTTCACACGCAGCATCTCAGACAGCCTGAAAACACGGTCACAACATTTAGAGTTGTTTGAATTCCGCTAAACGGTTGTAGATGCAAGGCAGCTTGAAAGTACAACCCTAACCGAGTCCAAACAAAAGCAGTCCGCACCTTCAAAATGAAGTTGCGGACTGCTTTTTGCTTTTCAGACGACCTTTACAGCTAATCTAAAAAAAGCCGTCTGAAAACAATAAATACTGCCTGAACCAGTTGTTTTTTTCAAGATGGTAGATACCACCCTCCTCTATTTATGAAGACTATGCTTACTTACCAATTTTCATTTTAATACTTTTCACCTCTCTAAAATTTGACTAAAATAACTCAATTATAAAAATTTGAGCGATTTTGGTATTTATCATGAAAATCTCCAGACCTCCGGAATTTGCCCTGTTGCAGCAGGAATATGTACAGCATCTTACCGAAAAGATGGTGCAAACTGCCGAGCTGTTTCACTCCGCCACTGACAATCCCGACATGGATATTTCAAATTTCCTTACTGAAATCAAAGATTATTCTGAATTCTCCGTAACCGATGAAAACGGAACCTACCTGCATTGGGACAAATTCCGCCGAATTCATACGGAGGACACACGAATGAAATGGCGAGCCGTCAAGGAGAGCCGCATGAAAATCCAAAAACCGATTGATTTTCCGTTCAGGCATCGGTTTTGGTTCTGCATTCCCGACTCCTTGCAGGCACGGCTTCATTTGATTGACAAAAGCTGCGGCAGCACTATCGGCACGTCCAGTCTGGGCGGCTTCGGCAGAAGCGAGCAAAATAGGTTTCTGCTCAAATCCCTGATTATGGAAGAAGCGATTACATCCGCTCAATTGGAAGGTGCTGCCACCACGCGCAAAGTGGCCAAGGATATGCTCAAATCGCAGCGCAAGCCCAAAACCAAAGACGAAATCATGATAGTGAACAACTATCACCTGATGAAAAAAGCGGTTGAATTGAAAAATACGCCGTTGAGCGTTGAAATGATTTTGGATTTACACCGCATTGCCACCAGTAACGCCATTGAAAACAAGGCCGAGCCCGGGCAATTCAGGCGGGACGACGAAATCTTTATCGCCGATAACGACGGCAACAGCCTGTACCAACCGCCGCCGCACGGGCAGGTTCATACGCTGATGGAAGCGTTATGCACGTTTGCCAACAACACTTATGACGGCTCAGAAAATCCGTTTATTCATCCTGTTGTCCAAGCAATTATTCTGCATTTCCTCATCGGCTATATCCACCCGTTCGGCGACGGCAATGGGCGGACGGCGCGGGCTTTGTTCTATTGGTTTATGCTCAAAAACGGCTACTGGCTGTTTGAATACATATCCATCAGCCGCCTGCTGAAAAACGCCCCTGCCCAATACGCCAAATCCTATCTGCATGCAGAAACCGACGATTTGGATTTAACCTATTTCATCTATTACCAATGCGACATTATCAAGCGGGCAGTTACCGATTTGGAAAACTATATTTCCGACAAACAAAAACACCAGCAGGAATTCAAAGCAGCAATTGCCCAGTATACCGAAAAGATAGGAAAGTTGAACCAGCGGCAAATCGGCATCCTGCAAAAAGCGGTGGAAGAAAGCGGAAAAATCTTTACTGCACAAGAGATTGCAAACCAATACGGTATTTCTTTAAATACTGCCCGCAGCGATTTAAGCAAACTTGGAGAATATAGATTCCTAGTACCATTCAAATCAGGGAATGCTTTAGAATATGTTGCCCCGCAGGACTTATTGGAAAGATTGGAGAGAAAATAGTTTGGCAGCCGCCTAAAGGGGCGGCCTTAACCGAGTCCAAACAAAAGCAGTCCGCACCTTCAAAATGAAGTTTCGGACTGCTTTTTTACTTTTCAGACGACCTTTACAGCTAAATCTGATGGCGACTTGAGAATTTTATTGTCTAAGTAGGTAGATTGGGTTGATAAACCCAACGTTTTAGATAGATTAAACGGTTTTTCAGGGTCTCGATCCAATCTACGCTTGCCGCATCCCGCCGCTTGCCGTAAACGCATGATATTCCTAAAATCTCCTTTCCTCACTCTTAAAGAAACGCCCATGAATCCAAACTATCCGCGCTTGCCATCTCCGCCCTTCTCGCCGCCTGTTCTGCCGTTCCGCATCATAACGAACAGGCGAAAGCCCTGCTGGACGAAGGCATCGCCCTGTATCAAAAACAGGATTACCAACATGCCATGCCCTACTTTGAGCAGGCGCAGCAGGCGGGGCATATGAAAGCGCCGCGTTATCTGGGCTTGATGTATCTGAACGGCGAAGGCGTCGCCCAAAATGCGCAAACCGCTTTCTCCTACTTCACGCAGGCAGCCGAAGCGGGCGACATTACCGGGCAATACTGGCTGGGCTATTGCTACGAAAACGGCGTCGGCACGGCAAAAGACATGAACCAAGCCGTGCGCTGGTATCAAAAATCCGCCGCACGCGGCGACCATGTTTCTCAGCCTGCCATTGACGCGCTGAACCGCTTGGGCGTAAAAACAAATTAACCGTTTCCCTCAATCTTTCAAGGAGCAACCCCATGAAAAAGACCGCCGCCGTCATCGCCGCCGGCCTGCTGCTGGCAGCCTGCACCGCCACGCAAAACACCGCTGAAAACAGCCCCGCCGCCCAAAGCACGCAAAATCCCGCTTGGGACAAGCAATACGGCGGCGCGGACAAATCTTACGACAGCCGCCTGCTCGCCCTGCGCGAGCAAATCTCCCCGCGTTTTGAAGTGCTGACCTTCAAAGACCCGAAAACGGGCAAAGAAATGCAGTACAACCTGTACACGCCCAAAAACCTCGAACCCGGTCGCAAATACCCGCTGGTGATGTTCATTGCCGACGCCAGCACCGCAGGCAAAGGCGTGAAAGCCCCGCTAATGCAAGGCTACGGCGGCATCATTTGGGCAACCGACGAAGCGCAGGCGAAACACCCCGCCTTCGTCCTCGTGCCGTCCTACACCGAAACGGCGGTAAACGACCAATGGCAAACCTCAGATGAAGTCGGCATGACCCTGCGCCTCGTCAAAAGCCTGATGACCCAAAAACCGATCGACCCCAACCGCGTTTACACCACAGGCCAATCCATGGGCGGCATGATTTCCTTCTATCTCAACAGCATCGAGCCGAATTTCTTTGCCGCTTCCATGTTCGTCGGCAGCCAATGGGACATCAACGTATTGAAACCGTTAACGCGGGCGAAATTCATCTACACCGTTTCCGCCGCCGACCAAAAGGCATCGGCAGGCATGGCGCAAGTCGGCGAAATGCTGCGACAAAACAAAGTCGCCTACGCCGAAACCGAGTTTTCCGCCAAACTGCCGCAGGCGGAACAAGACGCGAAAGTCCAACAAATGCTCGCCCAAGGCAAACGCATCAACTTCATCCGCTTCACGCCGAATACGGTGATTCCAGAAAACAGCACCCACAAAGGCGCGGAGCATATGTATTCGTTTGATTACGCCTACCTGCTCGAACCCGCCCGCGATTGGCTGATGCAGCAGAAACGGGGGAAATAAGCCTTTTGATACGAAGGTCGTCTGAAAAATCTTCAATACCGGTTTTCAGACGACCTTTGCTACTTCTAAAAGGTCGTCTGAAAACTGTTCTCCCCTAAAGCCACTTTTCAGCTATCCTTAGCCTATTTCGACCCAGCAAGTAGGTCAGATTAAAAACCCAACTTCCACCAAAATCTCTGCCTAACCCGCCGCCGTTTCAGACGACCTACCAAAGTTTTCGGAACATGAGCCGCGCCCTTTTGTCGAAGTTGCAAAGGATATTTATGATACAGCCTGAACATACTCCCTTAATCGAATTCAAAAACGTCAGCAAACGTTACGACAACCACACCGCCGTGAACGAACTGAACCTCACCATTTATCAAGGCGAGTTTTTCGTGTTGGTGGGCGGCTCGGGCAGCGGCAAATCCACCACGCTGCGCATGATTAACGCGCTGACCGAGCCGACCGACGGCGATGTTTATTTCAACGGCAGACGTATCAAAGATTACGACATCCGCGGGCTGCGCCACCGCATCGGCTATGTGCTGCAACAAATCGCCCTATTCCCCACTATGACCGTGCGGCAGAACATCGAGCTGATGCCCGACATTTTGGGCTGGGACAAACCGAAACGCACATCGCGCGTGAACGAACTGCTCGAGCTGGTCGGTATGCCACCCGAAACCTATCTAAACCGCTATCCGCACGAACTCTCCGGCGGCGAACAGCAGCGCATCGGCATCCTGCGCGCCATCGCTGCCAAACCCGACATCCTGCTGATGGACGAACCCTTTTCCGCCCTCGACCCGCTCGCCCGCGCATCCCTTCAGGAAACCGTGTCCCTGATACACAAAAAACTCGGCACCACCATCGTTTTCGTTACCCACGACATGAACGAAGCCGCCAAACTCGCCTGCCGCATCGGTGTGATGCACCAAGGCAGGCTGGTGCAGGTCGATACGCCGCAGGATATTCAAAACCATCCGGCGGATGATTATGTGCGCTCCCTGTTCGGCGCGGCGCAGCCAGAAAACACCGCCTCCGCCGACGAAGTCATCAACCTTTACCGCCGTTTGGACGCAGACGGCAAAGCGCGGGTAAGGGAGCATTGGGCAAAAGAAGAAAGCGAAGAAGATTAGAAAAGGGTCTCTGAAAACGTCAAAATGGTTTGAGCAGCCTGCAATATTTGCTTGAACGCTGCCGAAGCGGCGTTTTCAGACGACCTTTTCCCAATCCGTATCCCGATATTGTTATAATCCGAGCTGTCCGGACAACCACCGATTTATATCCATATGAACACCTTCATCCTCCACGACACACGCCCTTATCCGCAGACTCCGGTTAAAAACCATTTACTGGTAAACGCCTCCCTGCTCGCACACGGCACGACCGCCGCAACCCGCAAGATTGCTGTGGGGCAGCTGCAAACCGAAATCCGCAGCCAGCTCCATCAAAACTACTACGTCAACTTGTCTGTCGCCATGACCATGGCACCCGATGTAGAGACCTACAACGCGCTGATGCAAAGCATCAACCAAGTGTTGTCCGCCGAAAACGACGACGAAGCCCAATGGTTTGCCCTGCCCGTCGTCATCGTCGCCGGCTGCAAACAGGAGCGCACGCTGCCCCTGACGCTGCCTACCGAGGCGCTGACCGCCTGCCTGTCCAACTATCCCCACTTGCGCGCCTTAACGCAAAACACCCAATGGCTGCCCTTCCTCGCCCATTCAGACGACCTGAGCGGCATCACGCCCGAACAGTGGTGGAACGCGAAACAAAACAGCGAATCCGCCGCCGCGTTCCTGCAAACCTTTGAAGACAAACCGCTGATTTGCCCGAAGGGCAGTCCGTCCATGTCGTGTACGCACTGGGCTACGGCGACAAAAACCTGCAAACCGCCTTGGGCGTCAACCTGCAACAGGCTGGCCTGCCGCTGATGCAGGTTTGGCAGGAAAGCCTTGCCGCCGCCGGCGTTACCCTCTTCACCAATCCGCTGTCTCCGAACACCCCGCTCCAAGCCCTGACCGACGGCAGCCACACCCGTCAGCGCATGGCGATGGACGTGTTCGCCACCAACGCCATCCGCGCCATCCGTATGCAGAGTCCGCGCGTCGGCGTCGTCATTGCCGCAAGGGCGGGCGGGCAGATTCTGTTCGGCTTCAACGCGACCGACAGCGCGTTTGAAGTCGTCCCGCAAGTATTCGTGTGGAACCTTTCGTCTTCCGACAACATCGCCGTCATCCAACACAACTTCCTCGACCTGATGGCGGAATGCCGCGTCGAGCATATCCGCATCCTGCACGACGTTTTGCCGGAAAATGCCGACCTGCCGACCTATGCGCAATCCCTGTCCCTGGACGGACACAACCCATTCTTCTCCGAACACGCCTAAACCGCCTATGAAAAACCATTCCGTACTCTTCGTCTGCCTCGGCAACATCTGCCGCTCCCCCATGGCGGAATACGTCCTGCGCCACCGCGCCCGCGAATCAGGCGTAGCCCACCGCGTCCGCACCGACAGCGCTGGCACATCCGGCTGGCACGACGGCGAAAACATGCACCAAGGCACGCGCAAAATCCTCGCCGCCCACGGCATCGACCATCAAGGTTTTACCAGCAGCAAAGTGCGTTCCGAAGATTTCGATGAATTCGACTTCATCATCGCCATGGATGACAACAACCTTGCCGAACTGGAAAAAATGTTCGGCAAACACCCCGACAAAATCTTCAAACTCACCGACCTCATCCCCGAAAGCGGCTACCGCCACGTCCCCGACCCGTGGTACACCGGCGACTTTGACGAAACCTTCAGACTTGTAGACGCAGGCAGCGTCGCGTTGCTGAAAAAGCTGGGTTTGGTTTAAATCGGTTGACAGCGTTTAAAGTTGAACGCAACGCAATAAAAAAGGTCGTCTGAACCTCAAATTTGGTTTCAGAGACCTTTTGTTCTATCTTTATCTATGCCGGATTATGAAGGCTGTCCGATTTTCCTGACCTTCTTAGCATGCAAACACGCAATAATCACCAAACAGGAGACAACGAAATACACACCCGAAACAAACATAAACAGCATAGACATCAAGCCTTGCCCCATATCTCCGCAGCAAAGCGGCGTCGAATTGCTCCAATACAAAAACAGATAGGCGCCATTAAGAATCGATGTCGCCCAAAGAGAGGCAGGCATATATCGCTTGAAATAAAGATAAGGCAGGCATAGGAAAAATTGCACCAACAGACCAAACCCTGCAACCTCAAGCGCCTCCTTCGGTTCATTCGCCCCTAAATCAAAATATTGCGCCCAAGCATAAGACCATAAGGTCATAACGATGACAATCACAACAGCCGCGCTCAACAAAGAAAAAACCCGCTGTTGCTTGTTTTGAAATTGAAAAAACACGATACGTCCAAACCTCCTCAGAGCGGCACTTTCAAGCCCATTGACATCATAGTGGATTAACAAAAATCAGGACAAGGCGGACGAAGTCGCAGACAGTACAGATAGTACGGAACCGATTCACTTGGTGCTTCAGCACCTTAGAGAATCGTTCTCTTTTGAGCTAAGGCGAGGCAACGCCGTACCGGTTAAAAGTTAATCCACTATAAGGGTTCGATTTTATTCAAAACCCTTATTCAGTCAACATGACGCCACTGATTTCAACCTGCCTTTTCAGACGACCCCTTGGTCTTTTGCACAACAAACACCATCAAACCGCACTCGCCAACCCCATGCGCCTTGGTTCCTAT
>CAKMQH010000308.1 GCA_927911515.1 uncultured Neisseria sp. | reverse complement strand
GCAGACAGTACAGATAGTACGGAACCGATTCACTTGGTGCTTCAGCACCTTAGAGAATCGTTCTCTTTGAGCTAAGGCGAGGCAACACCGTACTGGTTTAAAGTTAATCCACTATAAAAAGAAAAGGTACGTCTGAAATTGGTTTTCAGACGACCTTTTTGTTCAAACAAGCGGCTTAGGCTTTATACATCATACGTTCCCATCACGCTTGCGCTGTCTAAGATATGTTCCTGCATGGCAAAGTGCAGGTCGTTGAAGCGGAAGCCGCGTGGCAGGTTTAATACAGTATCGAGCGCGTAAACGATGAGTTCGTAGCGGTGGCGGCAGTTGGGCGGATACATGCCGCCGTAGCCTGTGGCTTCTTCAATGTCCAACTTGCCCAACAGGCTTGCCCAACTGTTTGCGCCTTGCGTGTAGTCTGTTGCAGTCAGGCTTTCGTTTTCGGCGACGGAGGTGCGCTTGAGGTCGGAAATCAGCCAGTGGGTCCACACAAATCCGCTGGCAGTAATGGCGTCTTTGTCTTCCAAAACGACAGCAAAGGATTTCGTGCCTTCGGGCGCGCCGCTGATTTCAAAGGGGATGGAGTAAGTCGGCATGTTGTTCGGACTGAACTGGCTGCCACGTTTGCCGTATTTGTCCTCAAATTCGCCGTTGACAATGGCTGAAGTCGTTACCTGCATAGTGTTCTCCTGTGGGGTTGGGAAAGGGTCGTCTGAAAAAGGAAGGCTTGTTCAGACAGATGATGGGGTTGATCGCCGTTTTCAGACGACCTGTTTTATACCTGCCAATCTATCGGCGTCATGCCGTTTTCCTGCAAATAGGCATTGGCGCGGGAAAAGTGTTTGCAGCCGAAGAAGCCGCGATAAGCGGACAACGGCGAGGGGTGCGGCGCACTGAGGACGAGATGGCGGCTACGGTCGATAAACGCGCCTTTTTTCTGCGCGTGGCTGCCCCAAAGCATGAAAACGACGTGTTCGCGGTTTTGGTTGATTTGGTTGACGACTTCGTCGGTAAAGCGTTCCCAGCCCAATGCCGCATGGGAATGCGCCTGCCCCGCGCGGACGGTCAGGACGGTATTGAGCAGTAAAACGCCCTGTTCCGCCCAATGTTGCAGATAGCCGTGTTGCGGGATTTGGAAGCCTTCGATGTCGTCCGCCAGCTCTTTGTAAATATTGACCAACGAAGGCGGAACGGCGATGCCTTCGCGGACGGAAAACGCCAATCCGTGCGCCTGTCCTGCGCCGTGATACGGGTCTTGCCCCAGAATCACGACTTTGACGTTACCAAATTCCGTTGCTTTAAAGGCGTTGAATACGTCTTCGGCAGGCGGGTAGATAATCCGTCCCATGCCGCGCTCTTTTTTGACGGTTTCAATAATCTGTTGGAAATAGGGTTCGGACTTTTCTGCGCCGATTGCTTCGTGCCAAGTTTGCATACTGATGCCTTCATGATCGTGAAAAATGATTATAACGCAGCATGATGGATATGACGCTTTTTCTACCGACCACCCATTCCCATCGGACATCTAAAATAAAATATCGTCATGATTGAATTGTCAGTCAGCCTTTGTGCCGTTATGATGGAGCCTGTACCACCCGAATCTTAAGGAATCTATATGACTGCTTGGTTTATCGCTGCTGCTGCCGTTCTGATTGTCGAGCTGTTTGTCGGCACTGTGTATCTCTTGGTTGTCAGTGCGGCTCTGTTCGGTGCGGGTTTGGTGTATTGGCTGACCGGTGATACTTCAATTGCCGTTGCAGCGGCAGCCGTTTTGTCCGCCGCCGGTATCTGGCTGGTACACGGCAAGTTCAAAAAAACTGCGCCCCGCCAAGAATTGAACGATGATTTGGACATCGGACAAACCGTTCATATCCTCCAGCGCCTTCACGGCGATTGTTATGAAGTTTCTTATCGGGGGACATACTGGCAGGCGCAGGCTGAAAATGCCGATGCCGTTCAGACGACCTCCACCGCCGTTATTACCGGTAAAAACGGTAATGTTTTGCTGATTCGTTTAAATTGATCATCCGATCGAAAGGATTATTTATGGGCGAATTAATTACCCTTCCTGAAAATATTCATCTATTAATATTAATTTTTGCTCTCACAGCATAAGGAAAAACAATGGAATTTCTATACAGCTTCCCCGTCATCCTGCTGATTGTCGTCGTGATTTTCGGCTTCAAGTCGTTTATCGTGGTGCCGCAACAGGAAGTTTACGTCGTCGAACGCCTCGGCAGATTCCACAATGCGCTGACCGCCGGTCTGAACATCCTGATTCCTTTCGTTGACCGCGTCGCCTACCGCCACTCGCTCAAAGAAGTGCCTTTGGACGTTCCCAGCCAAGTTTGTATCACCCGCGACAACACCCAGCTTACCGTTGACGGCATCATCTACTTCCAAGTAACCGATCCAAAACTCGCTTCCTACGGCTCCAGCAACTACATCATGGCGATTACCCAGCTCGCCCAAACCACGCTGCGTTCGGTTATCGGTCGTATGGAGTTGGACAAAACGTTTGAAGAACGTGACGAAATCAACAGCATCGTCGTTTCCGCGCTCGACGAAGCGGCAGGCGCATGGGGCGTGAAAGTATTGCGTTACGAAATCAAAGACTTGGTTCCGCCGCAAGAAATTCTGCGTTCTATGCAGGCGCAAATTACCGCCGAGCGTGAAAAACGCGCCCGCATCGCCGAATCCGAAGGCCGAAAAATCGAGCAAATCAACCTTGCCAGCGGTCAGCGCGAAGCGGAAATCCAACAGTCCGAAGGTGAAGCTCAAGCCGCCATCAACGCGTCAAACGGTGAAAAAATCGCTCGTATCAACCGCGCACAAGGTGAAGCCGAAGCCCTGCGCCTGGTTGCCGAAGCCAACGCCGACGCCATCCGCAAAATCGCCGAGGCAGTCCGCGCAGAAGGCGGCTCCGAAGCCGTCAACCTGAAAGTTGCCGAACAATATGTCGAAGCCTTCAGCAATCTGGCAAAAGAAAGCACCACGCTGATTATGCCCGCCAACGTCGCCGACATCGGCAGCCTGGTTTCAGCCGGACTGAAGATTGTGGACGGCAACAAAGCGGCAAAATAAACCTTACGTTTTGCCACAAGGTCGTCTGAAAACGAGTGCAACGTGTTTCGCTATAATAAGCAGCGAATTTTG
>CAKMQH010000307.1 GCA_927911515.1 uncultured Neisseria sp. | reverse complement strand
GCGATTTTCCAAGCCGCCATCAGGAAGGGGAAGTTCCACGGAATAATCTGACCGACTACGCCGATAGGTTCGCGCAATACGATAGACAGATCTTCGGAGTCAAGCTGGGTTGCGGTGCCTTCTTCGCCGCGGATGACGCTGGCTGAAATAACGGAAATGGTCGGAAGCCAGCGGGATGTCGGCGGCGCGGGTTTCGCGGATGGGTTTGCCGTTGTCCAGCGTTCCTGCAAGGCAAACAATTCCAAGTTTTCGTCAATCACATCGGCGATTTTGTTGAGTATGGCGGCGCGTTCTGTGGTGGTGGTTTTGCGCCATGTTTTGAACGCTTCTTGCGCGGCGGCAACCGCAGCATCAACATCGGCATCGGATGCGTCGGTAAATTTGGCTAACAATTCTCCGTTGGCAGGATTGTATGAATCCAAAAGCGTGCCGGGTTTGGTCCACACGCCGTTAATCAAGAGGCCGTACTCTTTATCAAACACATTTAAATCTTTTGCCATGATGCTGTCTCCTAGGTTGTCTTCTTGAGGTTTCGGACGTATCTCCAACGTCGTCTGAAAATAGAATAGTATTTTTTCTCTTTCAGTTCAAGCACTAAAAATGATAACGTTCTCAAAATTCCAAATATGTAATTTTCTAAAATAGGAAATCCAATCCGATAAGGCTTGACCCCGTATGGAAATGAAGCGGGTTTGTTAATGTATTTAAAGTTTTCAGACGACCTTTTTTACATGATATGTGTAAGAATTTTTCAGCGGCTTGGCAGATATATTTCTACGCAAACAGATTGTTATGGTATAACATTTTTATTTCTTATTTTTCAAAAAGATAGGGTGTTGACACGGCGAAATGAAGGGGAGTATTCTCATTCATAGGGAGTTTACCTCCTCCCCGACCTTTTACGGATTTCTTACGAATGCCAAGGAGAACACCATGAAGATGCAAGCAGTTGTTGTGAATCAAAATGTAGCAGGCGATGTAGAAGTTGTAGAACGCGAAGTGCGCCCGTTGGAATACGGCGAGGCGTTGGTTGAAGTCGAATATTGCGGCGTGTGCCATACCGACTTGCACGTTGCGGCAGGCGACTACGGCGAAAAACCGGGACGCGTGTTGGGACATGAAGGCATCGGTATCGTCAAAGAAGTCGCTGCGGGCGCGAACGCCCTGAAAGTCGGCGACCGCGTCAGCATCGCATGGTTGTTCCAAAGCTGCGGTTCGTGCGAATACTGTAATACCGGCCGCGAAACCTTGTGCCGTTCCGTATTGAACGCAGGCTACACCGCCGACGGCGGCATGGCGACCCACTGTATCGTCGATGCAGACTACGCCGTCAAAGTACCCGACGTCTCGACCCGCACAAGCCTCTAGCATCACCTGCGCCGGCGTAACCACTTACAAAGGCGTGAAAGTTTCCGGTGTGCGTCCGGGACAATGGATTGCCGTTTACGGCGCGGGCGGTTTGGGCAACTTGGGTGTCCAATACGCGAAAAAAGTATTCGGCGCACACGTTGTCGCCATCGACATCAACGATGAAAAACTGGCATTCGCTAAAGAAAGCGGCGCAGATTTAGTCATCAACGCCGCCAAAGAAGACGCTGCCAAAGTGATTCAAGAAAAAACCGGCGGCGCACACGCAGCCGTTGTTACCGCCGTATCCGCTGCCGCGTTCAACTCCGCTGTGGACTGCGTCCGCGCAGGCGGCCGCGTCGTTGCCATCGGTCTGCCGCCCGAATCTATGGACCTGTCCATCCCGCGTCTGGTCTTGGACGGCATCGAAGTGGTCGGCTCGCTGGTCGGTACGCGCAAAGACTTGGAAGAAGCCTTCCAATTCGGCGCAGAAGGCTTGGTCGTACCGAAAGTCCAACTGCGTGCTTTGGATGAAGCTCCAGCAATTTTCCAAGAAATGCGCGAAGGCAAAATCACCGGCCGCATGGTTATCGACATGAAAAAAGAATGCGGTTGCGGTCATCATTAATTTGATGTAGGCAGTTGACTAAAAAAGTCTCTGAAACCTTGCTTTGGGGTTTCAGACGACCTTTTGTTTGATTTGAACCATCGCGGATTCACACAATCAGGGCAACCTGCGCAGCCGGATCATTTCATGCCGCAAAGGCGCAGGATGGCGATATCTGATTTGACGTTGCCGCTTTTATAACCAACGGCGGACGCGGCGGCAGTACGCTTCGTACTCGGCACCGAATTTCCGCGCCAAAACACATTCTTCGGGCATGATTTGAAAACGCGTCATATAGGCGGCAAATACCGCTAAAAACAGCCACGGCAACGGATGCGCCAAGTATCCCGCCCATGCCGCCAGCCAAAAGCCCATGCCTGCATACATCGGATTGCGGCTGAACCGGTACACGCCGTATGAAACGAAGTGTTCGGTTTGTTCGGGGTTGAACGGGCTGACGGTCGTGCGCACACGGCGAAACGCCCACACACCCAATACGCCCAACGCCGTCCCAAACGCTATCAAAACAACCGACAGCCATATCGGAAAGCGTGGCAGTATGCCTGCCAGCGCGGATACTTGCGCAGAGGCATACATCAGCAATGCGCAGATAAAACATACCGCCGGCGGCGGGATTTTGGTTTCTAAATTCATATTCTTGTCTTTATAAAATGATATGTGACGTTTTCAGACGACCTCTTGCCGTCGTCCCCAAGTTCAAATCCAATCAAAACGACTCATCCGACCGCAGATAACGCCATTTTCCGGGCGGCAGTTTGCCCAGTTTGACTTTACCCATCCGAATCCGCTTCAGCCCGATGACGCGCAAACCGACGAGTTCGCACATACGGCGGATTTGCCGCTTTTTGCCTTGTTTCAACACGAAACGCAACTGGTCTTCATTTTGCCATTCTACTTTGGCGGGGCGCAATTTCTCGCCGTCCAAACTTAGCCCGTGGTTGAGCAAGGCAAGTCCTTTTTCGTCCAATTTGCCGCGCACACGCACGAGATATTCTTTTTCACTGCTGCTGTTTTCGCCGATAAGCTGCTTGGCGATGCGGCCGTCCTGCGTCAACACCAGCAAGCCGACGGAATCGATGTCCAGCCTGCCGGCGGGCGCCAAGCCGAATTTGTGTTTTTCGCTGAACGGAATGTGGCTGTCGTCGCCTTCCCAGCGGTTGTCGGCGGTAATCAGCTCGGCGGCGGATTTGTAGCCTTTTTCCGCCTGCGCACTGACGTAGCCGACGGGCTTGTTGAGCAGGATGGTGACGCGCTCTGCCTGTCTTTCATGCGCCTGCCGGTTGAGGTCAATGCGGTCGCGTTCGGTTACTTTCTGACCGAGTACGGCGGTTTGCCCGTTAACCTTGACCCAGCCTTGCTCGATGTAACTGTCCGCCTCGCGGCGCGAGCATAAGCCCAATTGCGCCATACGCTTGGAAAGGCGCATGGTTTCGTTTGAATCGTGTTCCATAATGGTCTGCCTGAAAAGAATGAATCAGATTATAAAGCCAAACCGTCATTTTCCCTACCGACATTATCGCCATACCGTCCATCTTACGGACGTACGAAATGCCCGCCCATGTCGGATAAATACCGCCAAGCCCGTTTTATGACAAAGGTCGTCTGAATCAAACTATACTTTCAGACGACCTTTTTCAAACACGGAGCTTATCTATGTCCATCCGTCTGACTACATTATCCCTGATTTTTGCCGTCGCAGCCTGCACGCCTACCGTTTCCCCATCGGCAGAAACTTCACCAACCGTCACCAGATCTACCATCGATACCGCCTACTGGACAGAACAGCCCTATTGTAGCGGCCGCTATCAATTACGCCTGCCGTCCAAACGCCGTCATGGCAGTACGCACCTTGGTTACAATGGCTGGAGTGTGATGGTTATGTTTAATGACTGGAAGAGAAACGTAAGCACCATCAATGAGAATAAACAATATGGGAGAGATGGAACCGATATTGTCGTCGATACCCGCACCCTGATTCCGGATCGGGCAATGATGCAGGTAACGCGCAATGATTTTGACTGGGAAGATAGCATTACCGTTAAAAATAGAGGTATGCCCTAGAAGCCGACTTATATTTCAAGCTGGATAATAATGACGCCTATATCGTACGCAGCTATTTCTATATTCCCGCCGAAAACGGTAAAGCCCCTGCCAACTGGAAAACCCAAGAAAAAGAAGCGATAAACAGCATAGAGAAAAAAATTCCGCCAAGAAATTCTCAGCGGCTTGAAAACTAGGCAGGAATTTGAAGTACCGAATAAACACGGCATCTGCTTGATAGGCGGTTTTATCGCTGATGACGGCAAAAAACCGTTTGAGGTTCATAGCACTGTCGAATTTGCCAAGCAACACGATATGAGTTTGGAAATCATGCATGGCGACGTATTGGAGGCAGGCGAGCCAACGCTGCTGAAACGCAAAGTGAATTTAGGAAAAGGCGCAATGGTTAAAGCCCTAACCCACACCATCCGCCAAGGCAAACGTACCATCAACGGCATGTCGGGAGAGGAAAAACTGGTGAAATGGGGCGGCAACAAATATATGTTCTTCTGGGAACGCGACGGCGGCGACCCGCGCATCATGATGCAGTTTGGCGCGGAGAAGAAAGACGGGACGAAGCGCAGCGAAGCCGAAGTGCTGGCGATTTGGGATACGGTTTTACCGACTTTGAAACCTGTTAAGCAATAGTAATTAATGGAAAAGGATCGTCTGAAAACACAGTTTCCATGGCATTAAGTCGTTGAACATGGGTTTCAGACGACCTCCAAACATAATCATTGTCATTCGGATCAGAAAATATCCAGCCCCGCCCTTCCATCACAAACAAAAATCA
>CAKMQH010000306.1 GCA_927911515.1 uncultured Neisseria sp. | reverse complement strand
GACGATGGCGGTTACGCTGCCTTGGCTATCGCGGATGATGCGGCCCAAGCCTGTCGGGTCGGCGGGCACGTCGGTCAACAGTCCGACTTCGCTGCCGGCGGCTTCGAGCAGGGTTTCGAGAGTGGCGGTGTCAATCAGGGGAACGTCGCCGTACAGCACCAGCGTGCGGCCTTCGGCGGCAAGGTGCGGCAAGGCGGTTTTGACGGCGTGGCCGGTGCCGAGCTGTTCGGTTTGTTCGACCCAGACGACGTCGCGTTTGACGGTGTCTAAGACTTGGTCTTTGCCGTGTCCGATGACGACGCAGATGTTTTGCGGATTCAGCGCGGCGGCGGTGTCGATAACGCGCTCGACCATGGGCTTGCCGCCGATTCGGTGCAGCACTTTGGGCATTTTGGAATACATGCGCGTGCCTTTGCCGGCGGCGAGGATGACGATGTTGAGGGGTGTGGCGGACATGATGGGCTTTCTCGAATGCAATGTTGATGAAGGGGGTATTTAGGGGTCGTCTGAACGGGGTTTTGGGGTTTCAGACGACCTTTTTATTTGGGGCTGTGTGTGCGGACGTTTGGAGATTATGGTTTGTTGGGTTTGGGGGTGAACCGGTAAGAGTCGGCATGGCTGCCATGTTCCAAGCGGTCGAGTGTGGTCGGTTTCAGGGGCGTACGCGCGGATGTGTCGGCGGGACGGCTGTCGAAGTCGTAGCGGTCTGAGGTGCAGCCGCTCAGGATGGCGGCGGCAACGAAAATCAGGGCGGGGGAACGCATGGTTTTCTCCTTGTGAAGGACGGCAGATGTGGGACGAACGGGATGGCGGTTATGTTTGAGGTCGTCTGAAACGGAAAAGACGGTTTCAGACGACCTCTGCGGGCGGATTATTCTTCAGTTTGTGTTTCGGGCGCGGCTTGTCCGGCACCTTGGGGTTTGTTCCATGTCGTGCCGCGTACATTTTCTTGGTCGCCGTGCAGCGGTTTGAGGGTGCGGCGTTCGGGGCGGTATTGGTTGTAACGCATATCGCGCGAGTAGGTGCCGTCTTCGTAATAGATGCGCGTGCCTTTTTCGTATTTGGGGCGCAGGGAGGTGTGGCCGGATTCGTTTTGGTAGGTTTCCCAGGTACAGCCGGTCAGGGCGGCTGCGGCGGCGAGGATGAGGGCGGTGTATCGCATGATGGTTGTCCTTGTTGTCGGGCGGCTTGGTGCCGTTGTTCAAACCCGATATTGTAAAGGTTTCAGACGAGTGCCGACAGCTTTTCGGCACATTCGGCGAGCGCATGCATATCTTTTGCAACGGCGTCGGTAAAGGGCAGGGGATGGGCTTTGTTACCGAACCATACGGTTTTCATGCCCAGCTCTTTGGCTTGGTGCAGGTTGTCCGCGCTGTCGTCTATCATGATGCACTGTTCGGGCGCAGCGTCGAGCAGGCGGCAGACGGTCAGGTAGGCTTGCGGGTCGGGCTTGTAGCGCAGCCCGAAGTCGTCCGTGCCGAGAAGTGCGTCAAAACGGTTTTCCAAACCCAATGCCCCGATGATGGCGCGGACGTAAAACGAAGGGCCGTTGGAAAAAACGGCTTTGCGTCCTTTCAGACGACCTAAAACGCTTTCGGTTCCCTCCATGCCCTCCAATTTTGCCAAGATTTGCGCGATGGGATGGCTTTCGCGCAGAAACTCGCGGATGTCGATTTCGGGATGGTGGATTTGCAGGCCGGCAAGCGTTGCGCCGTATCGGTGCCAATAGTCCTGACGCAGGTCGGATGCCGCTTCTTCGGAGAGCTTGAGGCGTTGTGCCATGTAGTCGGTCATGGCGCGGTTGATGATGTAAAAAATGCCTGCATCGGCGTTGTGCAGCGTGTTGTCGAGGTCAAAGAGCCAAACGGGGGAAAGGTTCATGTCGTGTGTTGGTGCGGATTTTGTTATGATGTTTCGTATTTTACCCGTACAAAGGTTAGAGAATGAAACTGAAATTATCCGCCCTCGCCCTCTTGCTGGCTTCGGCAAACTTATCCGCCCAGACCGAAGTGCGCCTTACCGTGCATAAATCCTTCAGCCTGCCCCAATCCGCCATCGCGCAGTTTGAAAAAGCCAACGATGCCAAAGTCTCCGTCATCAAAGCGGGCAGCGGCAACGAAATGCTCAACAAGCTGATTCTCAGCAAGGCAAACCCGATTGCCGACGCGGTGTACGGTTTGGACAACGCCAACATCGGCAAAGCGCGCGAAGCAGGCATACTGGCGGCGGCGCAGCCCAAATCCGCACCCGTTTCAGCGGGGATGCCCGTTATCGCGGCAGTCAATTACGGCTACGTTACCCTCAACTACGACAAAAAATGGTTTGAACAGAAAAAACTGCCGCTGCCCAAAACCTTGCAGGATCTGACCCGCCCCGAATATAAAAACCTGCTGGTTACGCCGTCGCCCGCCACGTCCTCGCCCGGACTTGCCTTCCTGATGGCGAACATCGGCGGCATGGGCGAAGAGGGCGCGTTCAAATGGTGGGCGCAGATGCGTCAAAACGGCGTGAAAGTTGCCAAAGGCTGGAGTGAAGCCTATTACACCGACTTCACCCAAAACGGCGGCGCGTATCCGCTCGTCGTCAGCTACGCCGCCAGCCCCGCTGCCGAAGTCCACTACTCCAAAGGCAAATACAGCGTGCCGCCGACCGGCAACCTCTTCCTCAAAGGCGGCGTGTTCCGACAAGTAGAAGGCGCGGCAGTCTTGAAAGGCGCGAAACAGCCCGAGCTGGCGGCGAAACTCGTACAGTGGCTGCAAAGCGGCGAAGTGCAAAAAGCCCTGCCGACCGAAATGTGGGTCTATCCCGCCGTGAAAACACGCCGCTGCCCAAAGTGTTCGAGTTCGCCCAAGCACCGAAACAAACCGACTCGCCCAGCCGCAACGACATCGACACCAAACAGAAACAATGGGTCAGCCGCTGGACGAAGGCCGTGTTAAGGTAAGCGGGAAGGTCGTCTGAAAATCTGCCGCCTTATCCCGTCGGCTGGATATAGGCAAATGACTTTATTTTCGATACGCAACTTATTGGTTGCTATCATTCCCGCCGTAGCCTGTCCTCGCGTAGGCGGGGGCGGGAATGACGGAATTTGACGATATGCCGTATTTAAAGTTAAGGATGTTGGCTATAAAAAGGGTCGTCTGAAAACCCAAAAACGGCTTCCAACTTATCGAAACCGTGTTTTCAGACGACCCCTTACCGTTTCGTTTTGAATGAAGGAAATCCATGAAGAAGCCCCTACTCTACGCCTTCACGCTGACCGCACTTTGCGGCTGTTTCTACACCGAAACCCCATACGGGCGCACCGCCGTCCTCGACCTGCCCGTCCATTCCCAAACCACCATCAACAAAACCGTTACCGTCAATGCCCCGCCGGGAACGACCGTCATTTATCAGGACAGCGAGCCGGTACACCGCTACGGCTATCCCTACCCGCCTTACCCGCGCCCGTATCCCGCGCGTCGGGTTTACCGGTATTGAAAAATGTCTGTGAAAGCGATTTATGAAAAACTGACCCAGTTGCCTACCATTATTGGTCTGGATAATGAAGTCCTGTTGATTGAGGAACTTCAAAAAAGCGAGATAGAAGACATCAGGCAAAATCTGGACAGCTTCTTGTCTATATTGGGTGATCTGCAGATTTCGCATCAAAGTGACGGCATATTCGGTGTGACGCCTGAGAACAAGCACATTTTTTTCGGTTTTGTTTTTTGGCTTCAGTCCGTTCAAAATAAAATTGGAATGGATATAAGCCGGTACGCCGATGGGTTTGATACCGATTTCAGCGGCGATTTGACCATATAAGGACGGATAAAAACCGTATTCCTTATCGGCACGCTGTTTCAGACGACCTCTTTCTATAGTGGATTAAATTTAAATCAGGACAAGGCGACGAAGCCGCAGACAGTACAGATAGATAGTACGGCAAGGCGAGGCAACGCCGTACTGGTTTAAATTTAATCCACTATAAATCACGTCACTTTGTCCGTCCCGACGTTCTTACGGTGTCTTCCCGCCGTTTTTCCCGTAAAATAATGCCTTTAACTCACGATACTTGTTTTCAGACGACCTGTCCCCACCGTAGAGGTCGTCTGAAATCCACTCTATCTCAATCAAAACAATACAATGATTCAAAAAATATTCTCATGGTTCGAATCCCGAATCGACCCCTATCCCGAAGCCGCCCCGAAAACGCCTGAAAAAGGGCTGTGGCGGTTTGTCTGGAGCAATATCGAAGGCTTGCGCAAATGGATTGCCGTTTTGGCGGTGTTTACCGCCGGTATCGGCATCATGGAAGCCCTGCTGTTTCAATTTATGGGCAAAGTCGTGGACTGGCTCGGCAAATACACGCCCGCGACCCTGTTTGCTGAAAAAGGCTGGGCGTTGACGGCGATGGCGGGGATGATGGTGTTTTTCGCCCTCTGGACCTTCCTCGCGTCCAATGTGCGTCTGCAAACCCTGCAAGGCGTGTTCCCCATGCGCCTGCGCTGGAATTTCCACCGTCTGATGCTGGGGCAAAGCCTCGGTTTTATCAGGACGAATTTGCCGGCCGCGTGTCCGCCAAAGTCATGCAGACCGCGCTGGCGATGCGCGACGTGGTGATGACGGTTGCCGACATGGTTGTGTATGTGCTGGTGTATTTCATCACATCCGGCGTGATTCTGATTTCGTTCGACGGCTGGCTGCTGCTGCCCTTTATCGGCTGGATTATCGGCTTCGCCCTGATTATGCGTTTCCTGATTCCCAAGCTCGGCAAAACCGCCGCGCGTCAGGCGGATGCGCGCTCGCTGATGACCGGCCGCATTACCGACGCCTATTCCAACATCACCACCGTCAAACTCTTCTCCCACGGCGCGCGCGAAGCGGCTTATGCCAAGCAGTCGATGGAAGAATTTATGGTTACGGTACACGCCCAAATGCGTTTGGCGACGCTCCTGCACACATGCAGCTTCATCGTTAACAGCTCGCTGACCGCCGGCACGACCGCGCTGGGCATCTGGCTTTGGTATCACGGACAAGTCGGCGTCGGCGCAGTTGCCACCGCCACCGCCATGGCTTTGCGCGTCAACGGTTTGTCGCAATACATCATGTGGGAATCCGCCCGCTTGTTTGAAAACATCGGCACCGTCGGCGACGGCATGGCAACCCTGTCCAAACCGCACACCATTCTCGACAAACCGAAAGCCCTGCCGCTGAAAGTGTCGCAAGGCGAAATCAAGTTTGAACACGTCGATTTCTCCTACGAAGCCGGCAAACCGCTGCTCAACGGCTTCAACCTGACCATCCGCCGGCGAAAAAGTCGGCTTGATCGGACGCAGCGGCGCGGGCAAATCCACCATCGTCAACCTGCTTTTGCGCTTCTACGAACCGCAAAGCGGCACGATTTCGATTGACGGGCAAAACGTCGACAGCGTGACCCAAGAAAGCCTGCGCGCCCAAATCGGTCTGGTCACGCAAGACACCTCGCTGCTGCACCGTTCCGTGCGCGACAACATCGTTTACGGCCGCCCCGATGCCACCGACGCCGAAATGATTTCCGCCGCCGAACGCGCCGAAGCCGCCGACTTCATCCCCAACCTTTCTGATGCCAAAGGGCGGCGCGGCTATGACGCCCACGTCGGCGAACGCGGCGTGAAACTTTCCGGCGGCCAGCGCCAACGCATCGCCATCGCCCGCGTCATGCTCAAAGACGCGCCGATCCTGCTGCTCGACGAAGCCACCAGCGCGCTCGACTCCGAGGTCGAAGCCGCCATCCAAGAAAGCCTCGACAAAATGATGGATGGCAAAACCGTCATCGCCATCGCCCACCGCCTCTCCACCATCGCCGCGATGGACAGGCTCATCGTCTTGGATAAAGGCCGCATCATCGAAGAAGGCAGCCACACCGAGTTGCTCGAGAAACAAGGTCTGTACGCCAAACTTTGGGCGCACCAAAGCGGCGGTTTTTGAGCGAACACGTCGATTGGGAACATTAAAAACCGCCCGATAAAGCGGGCAAATAAAAGGTCGTCTGAAAATCCGGTTTTGAATTTCAGACGACCCCAGTTCAAAATCATCTCGATAGGGTGCAAGATTGCGCCCTTCTTTTTGGTTATAAATTACGAATCTGACCGAAGGATGGAAAGGTCCTTGGATTCGGATTTCAAGTGCAACACTAGTGTATCAGTGGTTTGAACAGATTCAAGAATAAAACACTTGGCGTTTCGTAGCCAAGTGTTTTTTCTTGGCCGGTGGTTCAACTCATCTCGAACTCTGCGTATCTCCCGATCACTGATGTTCCGGAAATCG
>CAKMQH010000305.1 GCA_927911515.1 uncultured Neisseria sp. | reverse complement strand
GCCCAAGGCTTCGAGCTGGGTGCTCATCGGCGGATACATCTTCGCGTCGCAACCGCTGACTTTGAACCCCGCTTCTTTGGCAATGGCGGCCACCCCGCCCATAAACGTGCCGCCGATACCGATAATGTGGATGTGTTTCATGATAAAACCGTCTTTTGAATGAAATAATTGGAAAGCCGTCATTATAACGGAGTTTGGATGAAGGGGTCGTCTGAAAAACAAAGCTGTAAAAGGAAGCAGGTATCTCAATCATCAAGCTGATACTGGAAAGATTTTCTTTTTTGAGAATGAATCGCAAACTAAAACCGTCTGCCTGACTCTAAGCATTGAAACAAATAATCAGATGTTTTCCTAGGGATAAAATATCTGAGGAAAAACTGACCGAACATTAATACAAGTCAAACATACTAGATATTAATGATTAATCCCCGCTTGGAAACCTTTGTTTTTCTAGGCTTCCAATATAGAATCCAAGAAAAAATTACTTAATCTTACATTACACGGTTTACTCGCTTTTTTAGATTTAAAAATTGTTAACAAACTAAAAAGGCTTGCGTATGTCCGCGAATGAAGAAATTCAACCCAAGCGTCCTAAATACTTTTTATGGACTGCTTTCATAGTGGGTATTTTGGCTACCATAGCTGTTGTTGAACCCGCCTTATTCACCAACACAATCACCGACGTCAGTAAGTTCTTTTATTTGAAGTTCGACTGGCTGATTATGTGGCTGCCCCTCTTGGCATTTACCGTGTGTATGGTCGTTGCCCTATCCCCCCGCTTCGGCAATATCAGATTGGGCGGAAAGGATGCCAAACCCGAATATTCGTTTTTCTCGTGGATGAACATGCTGTTTACCGCTGGTATCGGCGTGGGTATCGTGTTCTTCGGTCCGATTGAGGCGCTGTGGCACTATTATCATTCGCCCATCGGTATACAGGCAGAAAACTTGCCTGAATACCAAAAAGTGGAAAATGCGATGAGCCTTGCGCTGCATGTATGGGGTATTCCGGCATGGTCGCTTTATACCGTCGGCGGTTTGGTATTGGCGTACTTTTTGTATCAACATAAAACGGAATGTACACCCTCTGCGCCGCTGGAATATGCGTTCAAACATAAAAAATGGGCGAAACCATTGGGCATTGCGATTACAGGCATAGCGATTATTTCGATTGCCATGTCGGTTTCATCTTCCATTGCCATGGCTTCCACCCAAATTTCTTCCGGTCTGAAAATCATCACCGGGACGAACTTCAGCACAATAGGCTGGCAAACCGTTGTTCTGATCATTATCGCTACCCTTTATACTTTAGGAGCTGTGTTGCCGATTGAAAAAGGGATGAAATGGCTGGGCGATTTGACCGTGGTTTTGTCTTTGCTCATGCTGGTCTTTGTCTTCCTGGTCGGCCCGACCCACTACTTCCTCAGTAATTTGGTCGTGTCTATCGGCAATATCCTCACTCAAACCGTTCACCACTCTTTCGAGCTTTATTTGTTCCATAACCGCGATTGGCTGGTATGGTATCCGATGGCTTACTGGGTATGGTGGATTACTTGGACACCGTTTGTGGGCGTGTTCCTCGCCAAAATTTCCAAAGGCCGTACTTTGCGCGAATTCGTGCTGGCTTCGATTATGGTACCGGTCGGCTTCTTGGTCATTTGGTTCTCCGTATTCTCCGGTTTCAGCCTGCTCGATACCGTAGAAGGTACCGGACGCTTGGCGGAAATCGCCAATAAAGGCGACTACGAAGGCACATTCTATTACCTGCTCAACATGCTGCCCCTGTCTTTCGCAACCAAACCGCTAACTGTCGTTTTGTTCCTCGGCTTCGTAGTAACTACTGTAACCAGCTCCGCCATTTCTCTGGGTATTATGACCAGCAACGACGGACGCCGTGAAAACAAAACCCACGCAGTTGTCTGGGCTATCTTGATGTCGCTTATCGCCTACGCCGTGATTGTTACCGGCAAGATGGAAGGTATTAAAGCAGTCGGCTCATTCTCAGGCTTCCCGTTTGTATTCATTATGTACTTATGGTTCGCCGCACTTTGGCGCCAACTCAAACGCGACGTACCCCGCGTGCCATCCGCCCAAGAACCTGTAAAAAACAAGGAGTAAACCGTGGAAAAACAAATTATGTATTTGAATCAAAGCGTTCAAGACAACATTCTCGAAACTGTATTGATGGTTTTGGTTCTCGCCTTTTTATGCTATGTCATCAAACTGGCCTTTCTTGAAAAAGACGATTAAACACTTACAGACAGGCATTACCGCCTGCGCCTAAGGATTAGGAGAACACGATGTCCCAAACACCCCGCCTCCCTGTACCTGATTTGACCGAAACCTGCGAACGCTATTTGAAAATAGTGCGTCCGCTGCTGAGTAATGAAGCTTTTGAAAAAACCGCAGCGACCACCCGCAATTTTGAATCGCGCAAAGGCAAAGAATTGCAAGCCACGTTGCAGCAATTTGCAGCAGAAGTCGAAACCAGCTGGTTGATCGACGCCTGGCTCGACAGCTATCTGCGTGTACGCACTCCGCTGCCTCTGGCCAGCAACGTAGGTTTCAACATCCAAACTCAAGGTAAGGATTTGGCGGAGTGGGCATCGGCATTGGCTGCGGTGTGCGCTGATTATTACCATCAGCGCATTCCCGTGCCGCAGACCCCGCAAGGTACGCCCGTATGCATGGAGCAATGGAAAATCTTGCAAGGTGCCGCGCGCGTGCCGCAAAAAGAAGTCGACGGCTTCCGCTTCTCACCGAATGGCAGCCGCCACATCGGCATATTGCACAACGGTTTCTACTACCGCATTGCCGCACTCGACGAACAATTTGAAGCCTACCATCCCGATGCGTTCAGACAGGCATTTGAAGAAATCCTTTCCGATACCCATCAAAACAAATATCCGGTAGCCGTACCCTGCTACTTGGGCGGCAACGAAACCGCCCGCGTGTACCAAGCCCTGCAACAGCATGACGACAACACCCGCCTGCTGGAACACATCGAACAAGACCTGTTCCACATCAGCATCAGCAGCGAAGACCTCGATGCCGACAGCGATTTGGCGCAAACCACGTTCCAACCCAAGCAAAACGTTTGGTGCTACAAACCCACCACCTATTGCTACAACACCGGCACCAAGCGCCTGTATCTGCATTGCGAACACACTTGGGCTGACGGCGGCGCACTGAAAGGCATCGTTATCCTTGCCGCAGCCAAACTTGCTGCACGCGGCGGCAAGAAAACCCGCCCTGCCGTCCACCGCTACGAATGGCAGTTGGATGCCAACTTGCTGAAAAACTGGGACAACTGGCAGCAAAACTATGCCAAACAAGCTGACCAAATGCATGTAACCAGCGTTACCATACCGTTCAACGGCTTAACCATTCCCCAAGGCGTGAGCCAAGACGCATTGATGCAGTTCCTCCTGCAATACGCCCAACTCACCACCTACGGCAGCGTCCGTAACACATACGAAGCTGTTGACGTGAGCCACTTCAAAAACGGCCGTACCGAATGCGTGCGCCCTGTTTCCAACGAATCGCTCGCCTTCGTCAGCACCTTATTGCAGGAAAAACCGTCCCGCGAAGCACTGGAAGCCGCGCTTGCCGAACACAAAGCCCGTATCAAAGCCAGCAAACTCGGACAAGGCGCCAACCGCCACCTGCTCGGTTTGAAACTGATGGCAGCCAAAACCAACAGCCACCCCGTATTTTTCAAAGACGAAGGCTATGAGACCTTTACTACCGACTTCCTCTCCACATCAACCGTAGGTGACAACAGCACGGTAGTAAACTTCGCCTTTGCTCCCACCTCGGTTGGCGGTTTGGGCATCAACTACACCATTACGCCCGAAGGCTGGCTCTATACAGTAAGCCACACCAAAAACCAACAGCAGAAAGTCAACGTATTTTTGGAAGCACTGAAAGTCGGCGGACAACATCTGCTCGAATTTCTCAACGCTTGACGGCATCCCTGTCTGAAAGTCTGTTCTCTTTTCAGACAGGTTTAGATCTCTATTCTGACCAATGGTGGGATTATAGAGAACAAATATTTCAGACGACCTCAAAGAAGGTTTGGAGGTCGTCTGAAAACAAAAGCCCGCATCTGTAAGTCTGCACTTACTAAATACATCCATCGGGATTAGATGGTTTCATGCGATTACAAACAACAACCGTACTCCCAATATCGGATGCAGCAAATTGACAGGGGTCGTCTGAAAAACAGAAATCGCGTACGTACAATCCGCTCGCACTCCACATCAAAATTGTAAGTTTCATCGTTGCTACTGTGTGCTTATACCTCTATAAAACATTCAAAAAAATCAAAGTGATTTTTATCAAATGCAATTAATAACTTGCCTTCAGGAATTTTTTTCCCGGTCATACCGCCTATACAAATTCCTAGATTCCTAAAAAGAATATATTTTTTTCCTTCGATAAATTCTGAATCGATGGCTTTGAGGTCTTCAATTGAATCTTTAAATATATCAATATCTCCTAATCTGGGATTAGAATCTTTTAAGCAATATCCATAAACCAATTGATCGTTTTCATAAACTAACTCACAAGCATTCCTATATTCCACCTTATTATTCATAATATTATCTTCAACCATTCTTGCTGGTTTTCCATATTTTTCTTGTATTTCCTCAAGAGAAGTACCAAATACAAAATCACCAATTGATTCATATGGCTTAATCAAGTAGGTCATATTAACCCTTTCCAATATATTTACATTAATAAAATTAGGAACACTTACCAATAACTCTGCGCAATCTTGCTACCTGTTTCCCAGAAATTAATCCCTGCCGTTTAGCTCCGAAATCATCCTTCCTAGATGATTTGATATCCGCCTTTGATTCTACCTCAGTTGATTTCTTTTTGAAGCAGTCTTGCTGGTAACTTCTTGAACAACTCCCACCATTTTTACCAGTTCCTTCAACAGCAACCGTGCGCCATCATCGGGAGAAGCGATTTGGTAGAGGTCGTCTGAAAATCGGTTTTCAGACGACCCCAAATTCGGATTGGAAGTGCAACTTTCCATAAAAGGAAAAGACCAGTATGCGGCTGAAGCCCAACCAAACATTAAGACCGTTAATAAGATCATTACAGGATACTAATCATGATAAATACTGATTATTTTTGGTTTAGAGAATGCCCTATATGCGATGGACAGGGTAGATTAATCATAAAAAAAGATATTAACTCTAATAAGTTATTTTTCTGCTGCAATGAATGCATGAGTTGCTGGGAAAATGAGGCTGATTTGACTCAACAAAGAAAAAAATTTATGGAATATTCTATCAAGTCAAAGATAGTGAACGCTTCAGAAGAAGATATTAGTAATTTTCATTGGGAAAAATATAAATTACATAAATGTTCTGATACATTTATATGATTTTAGTACATACAAGAAATTTGCCTTTACACTACGGCTTGAGCTTCATTCCGTACATCTCGTTCCCGTCTACAGAACCAGCATAAACTTATGGAAAATCAAAATATTTTAGGCATAAAAAACAAGTCAGAATTAATAGAAAAAATTGAATTCATGACATCTTTAGGTATTTATCAAGCTGAATCAATGGCAACTACACTTATGGACTACTATGTTTTTGGAAATAATCAGATTAGTTCTATTTCAAAACAAGACATTTTTAATTTTTGCATAATAATTTACTGCACACAGATTAAAAAAGGCGGAATTAATAGCAAATACTACCTAGCTGAACAGCTATTAAAAAGACAAAATATTTATTTAAAATTAGATAAGCGCCTAGGAGAGTTCTTAATGAACATTGCTGCTTATGAAAATTCATCAAAAGCCTGTGGATACTTTAGTGATAAGTTTTACAAATTAAATCGTAGAGATTTAAGTAATTTTGGGGTAAGAAAAAGTACCATTGGATGTCTTGATAAAACTGGAATATCTCTAAATTTATTCTTTAACAAACAAAAAAGAGAAATAGTATTGAAATTATAATCATAGATTGAGTCCAATCCAATCAAGCCAAAAGGTCGTCTGAAATACATTTTCAGAGACCTTTTGTACGGTTAAGCAAGTTTTATTAGAGAAAAATTAACGCTCGCTCAATGCCTGTTTCATACGGGTAATCGGTTTGATCAGGTATTGGAAGATGGTTTTTTCACCAGTTTTAATATCCACCGTAGCAACCATACCAGGGATGATCGGCATGTCTTTACCGTTTTTGTCTTTCAGAGTGTTGTTCTCAGTTTGGACGATGACTCGGTAGTAAACTTGGTTGGGGTCGAGTTTCAAGTCGTTGGCGCGGCTTTGCATGGAGTTGCTGACGGTATCGGCGCCGACAAGGGTAACTTTGCCGTCCAGACCGCCATAGATGGAGTAATCATATGCGCTGACTTTGACCAAAGCGGGCTGTCCTGCGCGGATAAAGGCGATGTCTTGCGGACGGATATAGGCTTCGACGAGGAGCTTGTCGTCAACGGGGACAATTTGCATGATTTCTTCGCCTGGGTTGACTACGCCGCCAATGGTATTGATTTTGATATTTTTGACGATGCCGCGCATGGGCGCGCGGATTTGGGAGCGGTCAACCGGGTCGGCGCGCATTGCCATGTTTTCTTTGGATTGCGCCAGCTCGGACTCGGATTGGACGAGTTCGTTGTTGGCATCTGCTCTGTAGCGGTTGCGGCGTTCGGCAATTTGCAGGGTCAAATCGCTGGATTCGCGGCGCATTTTGAGGAGCTCAACTTCGGACATGACGCCTTGTGCCACCATGGGCGCAGTAATAGCGATTTCGCGGTCGAGTGCGGCTTTGCTTTGCACCAGACTTTGTACGGCATCGGTCATGGCTTGGCGGCGGGCATTATATGCGGCGGTTTCGCGGCGGCGAAGTTCAGGGCTGACGTTTTTAGGAAAAGTAAGTTTGCCGCCGTAGGCTTCGGCTTTCAGGCGGGCGATAGTGGCTTCGAGGTTTTGGACTTTGGCTTCGCTCTCGCGTAAAACGGCAAGGCTGCGGGTGTCGTCGAGCTTCAGCAGAATTTGGTCTTTTTCAACCAAATCGCCTTCTTTAACCATCATTTGGGTAATCACGCCAGGATCCAAACTTTGGATGACTTGTTCGCGACTGCTAGGGATGACGTTGCCGTTGCCGCGGGTTACTTCTTCGACGGTGCTGTTGTATGCCCATACGACAAAGACGACGAGCAATAGGAAAAATAGGATGATGACCCAAAATTGGCCGCTGTGTTTTTCTTTTTGTAGGGCTGCATTCAAGTCGTTAATGAGATGCAGGTCTTTGGATTTAACGTTGTTTTCGCTCATAATGATAAATCTTCGGTATCTGTTTGTTGTTTTCAAAGAGGTCGTCTGAAACGCTTTCTACGTGTTTTCAGACGACCTTTTCCCTTTATGTCATGCTTGCGCCGCTTCGTTGGGGCGTTGGTTTCCTGCGCTTGTTGTGCTGCTTTGACTTTGTTTTGCTCGTTTTGCATCAGTTTTTGCAACACTAAATCGCGCGGACCGTCCATAACGACTTTGCCGTTTTCCATCACGATAATGCGGTTAACGATTTGCAGCACTTGCGGACGGTGAGTTACTAAAAGCATGGTGCGGTTGCGCCCCCATTGGGCAATAGCGTTCAGTGCCATTCGTTCGGTACCTTGGTCGAGACTGGTTGTCGGTTCGTCCAAAAGGACAACTTTAGGGTCGCGCAGCGTCATGCGTGCAAGGGCGATGATTTGTTTTTGACCGCCGGACAGACCCAAGCCGTCTTCACCCAAAGGCATATCCAAGCCCCTCGGGTGGTTGCGGATGATTTGGTCCAGACCGAAGCGTTTGAGTGCGGTCAGCAGATCTTGGTCGGTCGAATAGCTGTCGGCACGCGCCAAGTCCATGTTTTCGCGCAATGTACCCAAGAAAAGGCGTGGGGATTGGCTAAACAGGAGGACTTGGTTGCGCAGGAAGTTCGGATCAAGTTGACGCATATCCACACCGTCGAGGGTTACATTGCCTTTTTCGGTGTCGTACAGACCGCTCGCCAGCTTCAGCATGGTACTTTTACCGCTGCCGATGCGTCCGAGAATACCGACTTTTTCACCGGGTCGGATGTTGATGCGCAACTCGTCAACTGCGTTATTACTTTCGTTTTTGTATTTGAACGTTACGTTTTCAAAGGCGATATTGCCTTGAACGTTGTCCAAAGTAATGTATTTGCGCTCAGGGCTGCGCTCGATCGGGCGGGAAACAATATCGTTCACGCCTTTTAATGCTAACTTCGCTTGTTGGAAGCGGGTAGCAAGACCGGCAACTTGAGCCAACGGCGCCAACGCACGACCGGACAGGATGACAGAGGCAATCAACGCACCCATGGTAATCCGTTCCGCGTGGTTGTCGGCATGAATCAGATAGGTTCCGACAACAACCAAAAAGACGGTATTGAGTTGCTGCATGGCAACGGCAAAGTTGACCATGAAGTTACTGGTATCTTTAACTTTGATGGATGAAGCGGATGTTTTGGCGGTGAATTCGTCCCAGCGTTGTTGCGCCCATGAAGTCGCGTTGTTGGTTTTCAGGGTTTCGATGCCTTCGATGGCTTCTACGGCAAGGCCTGAACGTTGCGAGCTTTCTTTCATGGATTCGTTAATGTGGCGCGACAAGGGTCGTTGGACGATGAATCCGACAATAACGACAATCGGTATAATCGCCAAAGGAACCAAAGCCAATTTTCCGCCAACTATCGAAATAACAAAGATAAACAGCAACAGGAACGGCAAGTCTACCAAAGTCAACAGGCTCGCGCTGGTCATGAATTCGCGTACGGATTCAAATTCGCGCAGGTTGTTGGCGTATGAGCCGGACGAAGCGGGTCGGTCGGCGAGACGCAATGCCATCACGCGGCGGAACAAAGCGGAGCTAATAATCAGGTCGGCTTTTTTACCGGCGATGTCGGTCAAATGACCGCGTATCATCTTGGCGGCAAATTCGAACAAAATGGCGAGGACAACACCAATACTCAAAACCCACAGGGTTTCATAGGCTTGGTTGGGAATGACGCGGTCGTACACGTTCATGACATACAACGAGCTGACCAAGGCGAGGAAGTTGATGATGACAGTCGCCAAAATCACTTGATAGTAATAGCTGCGGAAACGCCAAATAACTTTCCAAAACCATGCTTTTGGGAGGTGGTATTCGGGCAGTTCGGAACGCGTGTCCGCCGCCATTTTTGGCTTGATAAACCAACAGTAACCCAGATACAGACCGGAAAGCTGGTCATGATCAAGCTGCTGCTCTAAACCATCTACCTGACGGATATGATATTTTCTGTTCCGACCCGAGCCTTCGATATTGGTAATGACGGCAGCTTCTTCGTTGTGAAGAATGATCATGACAGGAACGGCAAGCGAAGGAATGTCTTCCAGATTGCGCTTGGACAATGTGTTTTCAAAGCCGTGGCTGCGTAAGACTTCGACGAGAGAATGATAGTTGACATTGAGTTTTTTATCCCGCACCACCTCTGCCGTCAGCGCGGCTTCTGACACAGGCGCCCCTAAGAGACGGGTAACCAACACAATATGTTCAATGATTGCTTTCATGATAATTCGCGTAATGAGTAATGATGTTAAGATTTTATGTTATTGCTTCAAGCCTGCCCAATTTGCCATTTGTGCCTGCGCAGCCAAATAATCCAACGCGGCATCGCGGAAATCGTTGCGCGCCGAAATATTTTCCTGCTCGATGCTGGACAATTCGTTGTATGCGCCCAAAACGTCGGTCAGCGTGCGGCGTGCGATTTGAATTGCAGCTCGTAAGTTTTAACCACATCTTTTTGAGCGGCAATATGTTGCGCGGCAATATCGGCACGACGTTCGCTCTCGCGCATGTCGATTTCAGCGGTTTGGGTTTTCTCGGTAATGTCGCGCATAATCTGCTCGGATTTCGATTCGGCGGCAATCAGGGCATCGGCATTTTTCTGCACATTATGGCGCGCGGCAACGTCCAAGACATTCCATGCCACATTCAGATAAAGCTGTCTGTTGTCACGGTTCGCATTACCTTCCAGATTCACAGCGGGCAGGCGTTCTGCTTTGGAAACGTCCAAATCTGCCTTCACACTGTCGCGTTCTGCTACCTGCGCCCGATAGGAAGGATTAGTGTTGTTATCGACGGTTTTGAAACGGCGAACCAATGATTCTGCGCTGTCGTTGGCAAACGGATCTTCCAAATCTTCTGCCGTCAACTGCCGTCCGGTGTAGCGGGACAAGCGGCTCAACGCCAATTCCATCGTGCGTTGTTGTTGCGCGATTGATGATTCGACCTGCAACTGGCGCGCACGCGCTTCGATGAGTTCGGAGCGGCGACCGCTGTCGTATTTCACGATGATGTTCAAATCTTTCAGAAGATTATTGTGCCGAACCAGACTTTGACGGTTGATGCGCAGGATTTCTTTTGCGCGCAATGCAGTCAGATAAAGCTTGCCGATGTCGCTACCCAAGCGTTCCTGATTTTCAAAATAGCGCTGATGATAGTATTGCTCTCTGTTTTTATCGCGCCGTACCGCCGCATTGATGGCGCCCCACGAATAAACATTCACAGTTCCGCGTATGCCGACACCGTCACTCATATCGCTGCTGGAATATTTGTTTTTCTGCGCCAAAACTTTGGTACCCGTCAGCGTCAACACAGGATAATGCCGAGCACGGGTTGCCTTTGTTGTGCTTTTTGCCGAATCTTCAGTCGCTTTCGCTTCCTTCACAATCGGGTCGGACACCATGGCATCCCGCAAAATAGCCTTCAAAGGATATGCCTGCACTGTTGTCGCACACACCGCCGCACAAACTGCGGCAGCAAGCTTGCCAGCGCGAAGGATGGATGGCTCAGGACGATTCAAAAATGTTTTTTTCTTCATATTATTCACAGCAATACGGTTCGTCATTTATCTGATTGGCAGAGGCGCGGCCTTTTGCAAATCAATTCTTTGAGCATATTATCATTAATCGGAATCTCTGTTTTCAGATTGCGACAAAAGGTAGTTATATGCTTCTGAAAGTAACATGGATGATATTCCTAATATTGCTAAATCACGACACCGTATTAAAACGGACAAAAGGTCGTCTGAAAACGACCTCCTGTTTTACAGATGTCCAGCAATAATTTGCAGCATCTGCGCCAGCACTTTCGGATTGGCTGCCACAATATCGCCGCTTTCCAACCAGCCTTCATTACCGGACATATCAGTAACGATACCGCCCGCTTCCTGCACAATCAGCGCGCCCGCGGCAACATCCCAAGGCTTGAGGTTGAACTCGAAGAAACCGTCCAAACGACCGGCCGCCACGGCACACAAATCCAACGAAGCCGCGCCTTCTCTGCGACCTCCAGCCGTTTTTGCCAAAAAGTCTTTCAAAATCGCCAGATACTTGTCCATCATGCTTTGATCGACGACAGGAAAGCCGGTACCGATCAAGCAGCGGTTCAACTCAATACGGGAAGAAACGCGGATACGGCGGTCGTTGAGCAACGCGCCTTTACCGCGAGAAGCCATGTAAACGTCGTTGCGCTCAGGCGCGTACACCAAAGCTTCCTGTAACACACCTTTGTTCAGCAGCGCCATAGAAATCGCGTATTGGGGATGCCCGTGTAAGAAGTTGGTCGTGCCGTCTAGCGGATCGATGATCCATTCGTATTCCGCAGAGGCTTTGCCGTGGGAGCCGCCTTCTTCACAAGTAATTTTGTGATGCGGATAGGCTTCTTTAAGCGCATCCACCAAAATCATTTCAGAATTGCGGTCAACGTCGGAAACAAAATCGTTGAATGCCTTGCTGTCGATTTTGACGGCATCCAGATTGCCGCTTGCGCGGATCATCATCTGCCCTGCTTTGCGGGCGGCTTTGAAAGCGGTATTTAAAAACGGATTCATGGGTTTTCTTTCTAAATCAGGTAAAATACCGTCCGGCGCATCTGCACCGGACGCAACGTTTGTACGTTTCCGACGTTGTTAAAGAACATTTCAGACGACCCCTCAAGCCCAAAGGCGAAAGGTCGTCTGAAAACAAAAAGATGACGCATTATACCCGATTCCCGAACAAACCGAAACAAAACATGACTTCAGCCAAGCCCGAATTGCCCGACTATCTCGGCAAT
>CAKMQH010000304.1 GCA_927911515.1 uncultured Neisseria sp. | reverse complement strand
TGATTTCGGGACGATGGGCGTTTCTTTGCAAAAAGGTTCAGGCCGCTTTTGCGACAGGCCTGAGAAAGGGTTGAGATGGCGGGGGATTGATACAAAAAAACATTAATCGGTTCAATGATTAGGGGATAAAAAAGGTCGTCTGAAAATTTCAGAGACCTTTTCACGATGGCGGATTAAGCCTTGTCGTGGAATTCGTGGAATTCATATTGGTAAGACAAGTCTTTGCCTGCTTTTTTCTGCGCCAGATAATCGTCGTAAACGGCGCGGATTTCTTTGCGCAAGAGGAATAGGGCGATTAAGTTGGGGATGACCATGAAGCCGTTGAACATATCGGACAGGCTCCAAACCAAATCGACTTTGCCCAGCGTGCCCAACACGATAGCCAGCAGCACGAGCGCGCGGTAGATGCCCAAGTGTTTTCCCCTGAAGAGGAAGCGGATGTTGGATTCGCCGAAGTAGTACCAGCCGATGATGGTGGTGAAGGCGAAGAAGGTCAGGCAGACGGCGAGCAGTTGCGAACCGAAGCCGGGGAAGGCTTTGCTGAAGGCGAATTGCGTCACCGCCGCGCCTTGTTCGCCGGAAAGGTTGGCATCGGTCAGGAGGATAATCAGCGCGGTGGCGGTGCAGACCAAGATGGTGTCGATGAATACGCCGATAAATGCTGCCAAGCCTTGTTGAACGGGGTGGTTCACGTCGGCGGTGGCGTGTGCGTGCGGCGTCGAACCCATACCCGCTTCGTTGGAGAACAAGCCGCGTGCCACACCGAAGCGGACGGCTTCGCGCATACCGATACCGGCTGCGCCGCCTAAAACGGCTTCAGGATTGAAAGCGGCGGTAAAGATGTGGCTGAACATCGGTATGATGTGGTCGGAGAATTTGAACAGGATAACGACGGCACACAAGATATAGATAATCGCCATAAACGGCACGACGAATTGGGCGATGTTGGCGATGCGGTTGACGCCGCCGACGATGATCATGCCCGCGAGGACGGCGAGGGCGATGCCCACTGCCAATGCCGGTACGTTAAAGGCGATGGTAACGGAGGAGGCGATGGAGTTCGCCTGCGTGGCGTTGCCGATAAAGCCCAGCGCGATAATCAGGGCGATGGAGAAGAAGCCCGATAAGAAACGCGCCGCGCCGCGCCCGATTTTCGGGGTCAGACCATGCGTGATGTAGAACGCGGGGCCGCCGATGTATTTACCGTGGCTGACGACGCGGTATTTTTGCGCGAGCAGGGCTTCGGCAAAAATCGTAGACATCCCCAAAACGGCGGAAAGCCACATCCAAAAAATCGCGCCCGGCCCGCCTGCGGTAATGGCGGTTGCCACGCCGGCGACGTTGCCCGTGCCGATTTGGGCGGAGACGGCGACGGCGAGTGCTTGGAATTGCGACAAAGATTTATCGTCTTTGTCTTTTTTGGAAAACAAACCGCCGAAGACGGATTTAAACCCCGCCCCCAATTTGGTAATCTGCGGCGCGCCTAGATAGAGTGTGAAAACAGGCCGATGCCCAAAAGGGCGTAAATCAGCATGTAATCCCACAGAATCAGATTGACTGCGCCCACCAGTGCAGACAATGTTTTTTCCATAATTACAAACCTTATATTGAAAAATGAACAGATGACGCCATTCTGCGGCGGTTACTCCGTCGAATGCCGTTGTGTCGGACGGCGCGGCGAGCAGGCCGTTTTCGTCCGTTTTGCCCCAAGTTGTTAACAATCCTGAAACAGGTCTGCATGATACCGTAAACCTTTTGTGAGGCAAACGAAAAAAAGGATCAGGTTTGGGCAAAGACAAGATTTTTGCGTTTTTTCGGGCGCAGGCAGTGTTTTCAGACGACCCTTTGGCAGGATGAGGGGTCGTCTGAAATATTTTAGGCATATCCAACCTATGTTAAAATGCGCCCTTTGAAAATGAGCAAAAGCCCGCCGGATAAGGCGGAAAATCGAAAGGAATCCATATATGGCAGGTCACAGTAAGTGGGCGAATATCCAGCATAAAAAAGCCCGTCAAGATGCCAAACGCGGCAAAATCTTCACCCGTTTGATTAAAGAAATCACCGTTGCAGCCCGCATGGGCGGCGGCGACCCCGGCGCCAACCCGCGCCTGCGTCTGGCTTTGGAAAAAGCCGCTGAAAACAATATGCCCAAAGACAACGTGCAACGCGCCATCGATAAAGGTACGGGCAACTTGGAAGGCGTGGAATACATCGAGTTGCGCTACGAAGGCTATGGCATCGGCGGCGCAGCGTTGATGGTGGACTGCCTGACTGACAACAAAACCCGCACCGTCGCCGACGTGCGCCATGCGTTCACCAAAAACGGCGGCAATTTGGGCACCGACGGCTGCGTGGCGTTTAACTTCGTGCATCAGGGTTATTTGGTGTTTGAGCCCGGCGTTGACGAAGACGCACTGATGGAAGCCGCTCTGGAAGCCGGTGCGGAAGACGTGATTGCCAACGACGACGGCTCCATCGAAGTCATCACCGCCCCGAACGATTGGGCGGGTGTGAAAGCGGCATTGGAAGCCGCAGGCTACAAATCCGTTGACGGCGACGTTACCATGCGTGCCCAAAACGAAACCGAACTCTCCGGCGACGATGCCGTCAAAATGCAGAAACTGATTGACGCACTGGAAGATTTGGACGACGTACAGGACGTTTACACCTCCGCGGTTTTGAATCTGGATTAATCGGAAAGATTGAAAGCAGACCTGATGGGTCTGCTTTTTTTTGCCTTTGAGATTTTTGGTGGGTTGTTTGCTGGAATCTTCTATAGTGGATTAAATTTAAACCAGTACGGCGTTGCCTCGCCTTGCCGTACTATTTGTAATGTC
>CAKMQH010000303.1 GCA_927911515.1 uncultured Neisseria sp. | reverse complement strand
TTTGCTTGATGTTTCAGACGACCTTTTATAGTGGATTAACTTTAAACCATTACGGCGTTGCCTCGCCTTAGCTCAAAGAGAACGATTCTCTAAGGTGCTGAAGCACCAAGTGAATCGGTTCCGTACTATCTGTACTGTTTGCGGCTTCGTCGCCTTGTCCTGATTTTTGTTAATCCACTATATTTGGACACATGGCAAAAGGTCGTCTGAAATCCAAAATCAGATTTTCAGACGACCTTTGTATTGCTTGATCCACCTTAACAGGCGGACATGGCTTCTAAGGTTTGGCTTACCTTTTGAAACATCAGGCTTTGGGTTTCAACGCCGCCGCTTCTTTGGCGAGGCGGGTAATGGTGTCCCAGTCTTTGTTTTTAATGGCTTCTTTCGGCGTCAGCCATGAGCCGCCGACGCACAAGACGTTGGGCAGCGCCAAGTAATCGGGTGCGGTGGCGAGACTGATGCCGCCCGTCGGGCAGAAGCGCACGTCGGCATAAGGGCCGTAGAGTGCTTTGAGCATGGCTTTACCGCCGACGACTTCGGCGGGGAAGAGTTTGAGGGTGTCGATGCCGTGTTCCAAAGCCATTTGGACTTCGCCCGGGGTGGCAACGCCGGGAATCAGGGGGATGCCGCTGTTGTGGCTGGCTTTGGCGAGGGATTCGTGCAGGCCCGGGCTGATGGCGAAAACCGCACCTGCATCTTCGACGGCTTTGAGCTGCTCGGGGTTGGTCACCGTACCCGCGCCGACGATGGCGTTGGGCACTTCTTTGGCAATCAGGCGGATGGCGTCGATGCCGACGGGCGTGCGCAGGGTGATTTCAAGGGTGGGGATACCGCCTTCGACAAGGGCGTGGGACAAATCGACGGCAGTGCTCAAGTCGTCAATCGCCATCACAGGCACAACTGCGCCTGCGCTCAGGATTTCGCGGGGGGTCAGTTTGGACATTTCGGTTCTCCAAGTGGAATGGGGTGTTGTTTTTTGCTGCGCTCAAACGGGATGGGGGTTTAAGTTTTCAGACGACCTTTGGGGACTGTAGGTCGGATACCCGTATCCGACAAATACTCTGATAACGTCGGATTCAAGAATCCGACCTACGTCTATTTAAACCGCTTCAATAATTTTTCAGACGACCTTCCGTTTGAAAAGGTCGTCTGAAACGTGCATCAGGCAAATTCGCCGCCGAAGCTCATGGCGCCGGTTTCTGCGCTGCTGGTCATGCTGCGGAAGTTGGCGAAGAGTTCCCGGCCGCAGCCTTGTTGGTTGGCGCTCAAGTCGATGCGTTCGACTTCGCGGGCGTTCCATTCGGCTTCGTTAATCAGAACGTTGAGTTCGCCGGTAACGGAGTCGAAGCGGATCAGGTCGCCGGTACGGATTTTGGCGATATTGCCGCCCATCAGGGCTTCGGGCGTCATGTGGATGGACGCGGGCACTTTGCCGGACGCGCCGGACATACGGCCGTCGGTCAGCAGCGCCACTTTGAAGCCGCGGTCTTGCAGGATGCCCAAAGGCGGGGTCAGTTTGTGCAACTCGGGCATACCGTTGGCGCGCGGGCCTTGGTAGCGGACGACGCAGATGAAATCGCGTTCCAACTCGCCGCGCTCAAACGCAGCCAACACTTCGCGTTGGTCATTGAACACGATGGCGGGCGCTTCGATGATGCGGCAGCCTTCGCGCACGGCGGACACTTTAATTACGCCGCGTCCGATGTTGCCTTTCATCAGGCGCAGACCGCCGTCTGGGGAGAACGGATTATCGGCTTTGCGCAGGATGTCGTCGTTGCCGCTGGTTTCGGGAGCTTCGCGCCATTCGAGTTTGCCGTCGATGAGGAAAGGCTCTTTGGTGTAGTGGCGCATACCGTGTCCGACGACGGTATCGACATCGTCATGCAACAGACCTGCGTCCAGCAATTCGCGGATAACGAAAGGCAGACCGCCTGCCGCGGTAAAGTGGTTCACGTCGGCTTTGCCGTTGGGGTACACGCGGATGAGCAGCGGGATGATGGAGGAAATTTCGTCAAAGTCGTCCCAGTTCAAAATCACACCGGCGGCGCGCGCCATGGCAACGAGGTGCATAGTGTGGTTGGTCGAACCGCCGGTCGCCATCAGACCAATCAGGGCGTTGATGAAGGATTTTTCGGTCAACATTTCGCCCAAGGGTTTGATGGTGCCGTTTTTGATGCCGCGTGCGAGGTGTCCGGCAGCGTAGCGGGTCAGGGCTTCGCGCAGGTCGGTATAGGGATGGACGAAAGCTGCAGCGGGCAGGTGTACGCCCATCATTTCCATCATCATTTGGTTCGAGTTGGCTGTACCGTAGAAAGTGCAGGTGCCGGGACTGTGGTAAGAACCCATTTCGCTTTCGAGCAAGGCATCGCGACCGACTTTGCCTTCGGCGAAAAGCTGGCGGGTGCGGGCTTTTTCTTTATTGCCGATGCCGCTGGACATCGGGCCTGCGGGGACGAAGATGCCGGGAATATGACCGAACGAAAGCGCGCCTATCATCAAACCCGGTACGATTTTGTCGCACACGCCCATAAACAGGCTGCCGTCGAACATTTGGTGCGACAGGCCGATGGCGGTACTCATGGCGATGACGTCACGGGAGAACAGCGATAATTCCATACCGGCATAGCCTTGCGTGATGCCGTCGCACATGGCGGGGGTACCGCCGGCGACTTGGGCGGTCGCGCCGTTTTTCTGCGCTTCGTCTTTAATTTGGTCGGGGAAGTCTTTAAACGGCTGGTGTGCGGAAACCATGTCGTTGTAGGCGGTAATGATGCCTAAGTTGGGAACGGTGTCCTGAAGCATTTCGATTTTGATGCTTTTGGGCATGGCGGCGTAGCCGTGCGCCAAGTTGCTGCAACCGAGCTGGTTGCGCTCCAGCCGTCCCATTTGTTTGGCGCTGCGGATTTTCGCCAGATATTTTTCGCGGGTCGGACGGCTGCGTTCGATGATGCGCTCGGTGATTTCGGCGAGCTTGGGGTGGATAGGAGTGGGGTTCATGTTCGATCTCCTGTCGGAAGGGGGTGGTATGGGGATTTTGTTTGCGCGTTTCTGATTTTTTGTATTGGGTGTGGGGCGTTCAGCGTTTCAGACAACCTTTCAAACCATGCAAGGGGTAGTCTGAAAGCCTCACTCTATATATGTAGGCTATTATAATATAAAACTTGTAATTTAGTTACAAAATAATCCGCTAAATGTAAGAAATTTGATTTAAATCGTGATATGCGTCATTTGTGAAAATCTACCAGACCAAACTCATCAAACTTTTAAACTAAGTCAAATAATTTGTAAAAATGAGAATAGACAAAATGTGTAGCCATGTGTAGTATTACTACTCATTAGCCCGCCTGTTTTGAAATTTTGATGCAGGCGATTGGTTTCCATTGCTTTTCTGCCGAAACCGCCCGTCTTTCACGGCATCCGGCGGCACCGGCACAAGGCCTTCCTCAACGAGAGATAAAACGATGAGTACACAAACAAATTTTGATTTGGTGTTGTTCGGCGCGACCGGCGATTTGGCAATGCGTAAGCTGCTGCCTTGTCTGTATCAGGCGCACGTTGCAGGGTTGCTCAATCCTCAGGGCCGTATTTTGGGTGTCAGCCGCAGCGATTTGGATACGGCGGGCTTTTTGGCAAAAGTGGAAACCAACTCCAAAATCCATGTCAAACAAAACTTTTCAGACGACGCTTGGGCATCGTTCGTCAACCGTATTGAATATCTGAAAGTCGACGTTACCGAAGAAGCCGATTTTGCCGCTTTTGGGCGAAAAAGTCAAAGCCCGCAAAGAGACCGACAACGTCATTATCTACCTTTCCACCGCGCCGAAATTCTTCGCGCAAGCCTGTGAAAACCTTGCCAAAATCGGGCTGAACGCCGACGACGCACGCGTCGTTTTGGAAAAACCGCTGGGTACCGACCTCGCCTCTTCCCAACAAATCAATACCGATGTCGCCCGCTACTTCAAAGAAAGCCAAATCTACCGCATCGACCACTACTTAGGCAAAGAAAGCCTGCAAAACCTACTGGCACTGCGTTTTGCCAACGTGATGTTCGAGCCGTTGTGGAACAACAAATACATCGAAAGCGTACAACTGACCATCGCCGAACAGCTCGGTGTGGAAGAACGCGGCGAGTTCTACGACATTACCGGCGCGCTGCGCGACATGGTGCAAAACCACCTGATGCAAATGCTGTGCATGACCGCGATGGAAGCGCCCGCCAGCCTGGATGCCGACGCAGTGCGCGATGAAAAAGTCAAAGTCATCAAATCTTTGAAACCGCTGACCATCGAATCCGTCAACGAAAAAGTCGTGCGCGGACAATACACCGCCGCCAAAGGCATGAACGGCTATCTGGAAGAAATCAACGTTCCGCAAGACAGCTTCACTGAAACCTACGTCGCCATCAAAGCTGAAATCGAAAACGAACGCTGGAAAGGCGTTCCCTTCTATCTGCGTACCGGCAAACGCATGGCGGGCAAGGTGGCGGAAATCGTATTGAACTTCCGTCCGCTGCAAAACCATATTTTTGAAAACAGCCAAGCTGCGCCCAACCGTTTGGTTATCGAATTGCAGCCGACCGAATCCGTGCGCCTCTATACCCAAATGAAAACGCCGGGCGCAGGCAACAAAGTCGAAATCGTGCCGCTGGCAGCCGACTTGGAAAAAGCCCTCGAAGGCCGCCGCGCTGAAGCTTACGAACGCCTGCTGCTGGATGTCATCAACGGCAAGCTCGCCCTCTTCAACCGCCGCGACGAACTCGAAGCCGCTTGGGAATATGTGATGCCGATTTTGGACAACTGGGCAAGCAACACCACCCCGCCACACGGCTACGACGCGCATTCATGGGGGCCGGAAGCTGCCCGCGAACTCTTGGCGCGCGACGGACATAAGTGGCACGAAGACCAGTAAAGCCTTTTCAGACGACCTTTGCTTGAAGCGTTATCGGTTCAAAAAGGTCGTCTGAAAACCATAAGGCGGCGGATTAGGCGTTTCCACCGACATTCACGCCGCCATCAACGACACAGGCTCTTACTTACTTTCCCGCTCACAAACACTGCCTTTCAGACGACCGCCCACCTCCTTCTTAAAAAAGGTCGTCTGAAAACAGAGAAAGGACACACTTATGTTCGTTTGGCATGAATACGAAAACGCAGCAGCCGCTTCAGAGGCTTTGGCGGACGCAGTTGCCGCCGCGCTGCAAAACGCGCTGGATAACAAAGGCAGCGCGGTGTTGGCGGTTTCCGGCGGCCGCTCGCCGATTCCGTTCTTCCAAACCCTGTCGCAAAAAAATTTGGACTGGCAAAAGTCGGTATTACTTTGGTTGACGAGCGCATCGTGCCGACCACCCACGCCGACAGCAACACCGCCTTAGCACACGAATACCTGCTGCAAAACAAAGCCGCCGCAGCGACTTGGATTCCCGTTGTCGAAGCGGGTAAATCTGAAACTGAATTACAACCTGACAGCGTCGTTGCCTACGCGCTGAAACATTACAAACAACCTGACGTGCTGATTTTGGGCATGGGCGGCGACGGACATACCGCCTCCCTCTTCCCGCAAGCGCCGCAGCTGAAGGCAGCCATCAACGAATCGAACGACCCGACCCTTATCCACACCACGCCCGTTACCGCGCCGCACGAGCGCGTCAGCATGACCTTGGGCGCCATCGCCAAAACGAAAAACGTCTTTCTGTCGATTCAGGGTGCGGAAAAGAAAGCCGTGTTCGACAAAGCCGCCTCCCGCGCCGATTTGGAATATCCGACCAGCCTGGTATTGAACCATCAAGGAGTGAACTGCCATGTCTTCTACTCAAACTGATATTCAACAACCCGTCAGCAAAAGCTATCCGCGCCTTGTTGCCGACATCGGCGGTACCAACGCCCGCTTCGCGCTCGAAACCGCCCCGCAGCAGATTGAACACGCCAAAGTGCTGCCGTGCAAAGACTACGACACCATCGTCGATGCCGCCCGCTCCTATTTGGAACAAGTAGGCGGAGTCGAAGTCCGGCACGCCGCCTTCGCCATGGCGAATCCGATTTTGGGCGACTGGGTGCAAATGACCAACCACCATTGGGCGTTTTCCATCGAAACCACCCGTCAGGCGTTGGGACTGGACACCCTCATCCTCTTGAACGACTTTACCGCGCAGGCATTGGCAGTTACGCAGACTTCAAGCAAAGACCTGATGCAGATAGGCGGGCAAAAACCTGTCGAATTTGCCCCCAAAGCCGTCATCGGTCCGGGAACAGGTTTGGGCGTCAGCGGACTGGTACACAGCCCCGCAGGCTGGGTAGCACTTGCAGGCGAAGGCGGACATTCCAGCTTCCCGCCGTTTGACGACATGGAAGTTTTGATTTGGCAGTATGCAAAAAACAAATACGGCCATGTTTCCGCCGAACGCTTCCTCAGCGGCGCAGGTTTGAGCCTGATTTACGAAGCACTCGCCAAACGCGACAAACTGAAAAACTACCGCCTCAAACCGTCCGAAATCACCGAAAAAGCCTTAAGCGGCACTTCCCCGCTCTGCCGTCAGACTTTGGACATCTTCTGCGCCATGCTCGGCACGGTTACCTCCAATCTCGCCCTGACGCTGGGTGCGCGCGGCGGCGTGTATTTGTGCGGCGGCATCATCCCCCGCGTTTTGGAATATTTTAAAAACTCACCTTTCCGCAGCCGCTTTGAAAACAAAGGTCGTTTCGAAGCCTATCTTGCCGCGATTCCCGTCTATGTCGTCTTAAGCGAATTTCCGGGCATCACCGGCGCAGCGGCGGCACTCGACAACCACTTGAAAACGTTTAATCACACCAGCCGCCCCGCCGCGGGGCGGCACACACTGAAGGGCATATTTATGTTAAGCAAAATCAGCGAATCACTGTCAAACCTGTCGGGCGCAGAACGCAAAGTCGCCGAATGCGCCTTGGCGGAACCCAAATGGTTTGTCCATGCCGCCGTCGCCGAAATCGCCGAGCGCGCATCCGTCAGCCAGCCGACCGTCATCCGTTTTTGCCGCAGCCTGGGCTACAAAGGACTGCCCGAGTTCAAACTCGCCCTGTCCGCCAGCATAGGCCACGAAGGTATGCCCTACGTCCATGAAGAACTCAACGCCGACGACGACATGAGTGTTGTGGTCGAAAAAGTTTTAGGCAACGCCGCCGCTTCCATTTTGGGCGAACGCCGTTTCCTGAAAGAAGCCGAGCTGGAAAACGCCATCGCCACCCTGATGCACGCGCGCCGTGTCGAATTTTACGGCGTCGGCAACTCCGGTATCGTCGCCCAAGACGCGCAACACAAATTCTTCCGCTTCGGCATCTCCACCGTCGCCTACGTCGATACCCACACCCAGCTCATGGCGGCCTCCGTCCTGTCCGATCAAGACGTCCTCGTCGCCATTTCCAACACCGGCTCGTCCATCGAACTTTTAGACGCCGTCAGCATCGCCAAAGAAAACGGCGCGGCAGTGATCGCCCTGACCCGCAACGATTCCCCACTGGCGCAACTTGCCGACTGCGTTTTGAGCATCGCCACGCAGGAAAACGCCGAACTCTACACCCCCATGGTTTCGCGCCTGCTGCAACTTGCCGTCATCGACATCCTCGCCATCGGACTCGCCCTGCGCTTGGGCGATGTCGCCAGCCTGCAATTACAAAAAAGCAAAAAAAAGCATACACAACAAACACGTCGATTACGATAAAGACTAAACAATATAGTGGATTAACAAAAATCAGAACAAGGCGACGAAGCCGCAGACAGTACAGATAGTACGGAACCGATTCACTTGGTGCTTCAGCACCTTAGAGAATCGTTCTCTTTGAGCTAAGGCGTAGGCAACGCCGTACTGGTTTAAAGTTAATCCACTATACATTTTCAGACGACCCGACATATCCCAAGGTCGTCTGAAAATACCGACCGAA
>CAKMQH010000302.1 GCA_927911515.1 uncultured Neisseria sp. | reverse complement strand
AAAATATTTTCGAGATAGAATAGCCGAATATCAGCATTTATAAAGAAGAACCTTGTAAACAAAGTTCCTTTAAAGGATTTTTCGTCAACGCCCCCGATAGCAAGCGTAGGTTGGATTGAAAACCCAACTTTCACAAAGGTCTCTGAAAAGTTTTCAGACGACCTTTTTGATCTTTCACACTTAATTAGTGTTGATGATGATGGTGTTCATGCCGTTCAGCCGCGCGTTTCGTTCCGACGGGCATAATCAGCGTTGCATACGACTTGTCCTCTTGGCAAACGCTTTTATCGGCATAGTTTGCCTGATGGACGGCTTTGATTTTCCACAAACCTTCAATCAAAGGAATCACATTGACGACGCCGTCTTTATCCGTTTTCCCTGAGAAACCTTGAGGCTCGCGGTGGTCGTGTGTCGCCGCCAAGTCCATTTCCGCCAGCGTATCCGAGCTTGCCGTTACCGTCGCTTTTGCCAACGGTTTGCCTTTATAAAGCACTTTAATCGGCAGCAGGCCGCCTACCTTGACTTCATTCGGATTTTTCAGCGGCACCAGCTCTAATTCATGACCGACCGGACGGGTCAATACGCTTTCATCCACGCCTGCGCTGCCCACTTGCAAAAACGCTTTGCCGAACATCTGAGCCTGTTCGCAATAAGTCGCGCCGGGCAGGTCTTTCAAGGTTTTCTGTTTCCAGCCTTCACTGTTTTGCGACCAGAACGTCGGTTTGTACACCGCGCCGACCCAATAAGAGCCGTCTTTCAGGCGGGATTTGGAAACATATTGGTAATTTTCGCCTTTATTCGTCAAATCAACGGTTTTTCCGGATTTGTCCGTCAATTGCAGCGGTTTGAAAATGTGCACGCGGTCGTCGGCGATTTTTTCGACATTCGGGAAATCATGGCTGTAACCCAAATCCGCTTTCAACGTACTGCCCGAATCTAAACGCACCGGAGCCGACACCCACAAATCATGCGCCTGCGCCGCCATGCTCAAGCCTAATGCGCCAAGTATCCATAATTTTTTCATGTTTCTTCCTCAAATTTGATTGTTTACGGTTCAAAAGCCAACGGAAAGCCCGAAAAGCAAGGCAACCTTACTCTTTTTATTTCGAAATGTAAATATTATTGATGATTGTTTATAGTTACAAAGAACTATAAATTCTTAAGGAGACAACAGAAAACAGAAAGGTCGTCTGAAAACCTTGAAATTAGGTTTTCAGACGACCTTTCTGTATTGGAGATGAGTATTGTGCTTCCAGTTTTTTCAGCAGATCAGGCATGGCTTCTTCGTTGTAGCGGTAATAGCGGACGCTGTCCGTACCTTCTTTATTGGTCATTTCCAATACGTTGGGTTTGCCATCAAGCATCAACACAAGCGGGACTTTGAATTTGACGGTTTTGCCGATTTCGTCAGGTTTTTTGTTCGGGCGCGCCATCGTTGCGGCTGACGGTGTAGTTGGTGACGGTTTGGCGGAATTCTTGTCTCCAGCGGCTGAATTTCCATTTGAAGTCTTGGGTGATGGTAGTCGTATCGCCGGAATTTGCTTGGAAATGAATCAGGTCGCGGCCGGTACCGTCGGGGCGCATCAGGCTGGCGTTGAGCAGGGAACCGTCAGCGTTTTTACTGGTGTTGCCCCACATGCCGAACAAGTCTTTGCGTTTGACTTTTTTGGCGGCAACGAGCTGGTTGGGTTCGGTAACATGCAGACCCGGCACATAAGCCGTTTCTGCTACGGCGGCAGAAGTCAGGGTTAAGGTGAACGCGGCGGCGCCAAGTAGGGTTTTCCATGTTTTCATATTGTTTTCCTTATATGTAATGAGCAGTTGAAGAATCGGGCGTATGCGGCAAATCCGGTTTCAGGGTTTTCGCGTTTTACCCACAATGTTGATGGTTTGCATATTGACTATTTTATATCGAAAAATCGATTGAAATACAAAATGGCCTGACCGTCAGTTTACACAAGGTAAACCGACGATTCAATTTTCAGACGACCTTTCGTTTGCCACGCCGCGTTAACGGATGTCCATAGGCGCGAAGGATTTGACGGTTTCGTCCACGGCTTTGACGCGGGTCAGGAAGTCTTCCAGTTGGGCAAGCGGCAGGGCGCTGGGGCCGTCGCATTTGGCTTGGTCGGGGTTGGGGTGTGATTCGAGGAAGAGGCCTGCGAGGCGGGTTGCCATGCCGGCAAGCGCCAAATCCAGCACTTGCGCGCGCCGTCCGCCGGATGCGGCGGCACCGGATTCGCGGGTTTGCAGGGAGTGGGTGACGTCGAAGATGACGGGCAGGCCGCCGCAGGTTTGTTTCATGACGCCGAAGCCGAGCATATCGACGACGAGGTTGTCGTAGCCGAAGTTGGCGCCGCGTTCGCACAGGATGATTTGTCCGTTGCCCGCTTCTTGGAATTTTTCGACGATGTTTTTCATCTGCGAGGGGCTGAGGAACTGGGTTTTTTGACGTTGATGACGCGGCCGGTGGCGGCCATGGCCTGCACGAGGTCGGTTTGGCGGGCGAGGAAGGCGGGCAGTTGCAGGACGTCGCACACTTGGGCGGCGGGGGCGCACTGGTGGGGTTCGTGCACGTCGGTGATGACGGGCACGCCGAATTCGCGTTTGACGGCGGCGAGGATTTCCATGCCTTTTTCGAGGCCGACGCCGCGATAAGAGTGGACGGAGGAGCGGTTGGCTTTGTCGAAGGAGGCTTTAAAGACGTAGGGGATGCCGAGTTTGCGGGTGGTTGCGACGTATTTTTCGCAGGCGGCGAGGGTGGAGTCGAGGTCTTCGATGACGTTGATGCCGCCGAAGAGGACGAAGGGGGCGTTGTTGGCGACGGTGATGCCGCTGATGCTGACGGTCATGGCGGTTTCCTTGAATACAGGTTCTAAGGTGAAAAAAAACGGCGCGGGACGTTGCCTGCGCCGCTGTTTGGGCGGGTTACACCACGGAGAGGGCGTTGATGCTGTATCCGCCGTCGACGTAGGTGATTTCGCCGGTGATGCCGGAGGCGAGGTCGGAGAGCAGGAAGGCGGCGGCGTTGCCCACTTCTTCGATGGTTACGTTGCGGCCGAGGGGGTTTTGGTCGGCGACGTGTTTGAGCAGTTTGCCTAAGTCGGCGATGCCGGAGGCGGCGAGGGTTTTGATGGGACCGGCGGAGATGCCGTTGCAGCGGATGCCGTCGCGGCCGACGGAGGCGGCGGTGAAGCGTATGGCGGCTTCGAGGCTGGCTTTGGCCAGACCCATCACGTTGTAGTTGGGCACGGCGCGCACCGCGCCCAGGTAGGTGAGGGCGACGACGGCGGCATTGCGGCCTTTCATCATCGGGCGGGCGGCCTTCACCAGCGCGGGCAGGCTGTAGGCCGACACGTCGTGAGCGGTTTGGAAGGCTTCGCGGCTGATGCTGTCGAGAAAGTCGCCCGCGAGGGCTTCTTTGGGGGCGAAGGCGATGGCGTGGACGAGGCCGTCGAGGCCGTCCCAGGATTTGCCGAGGTCGGCAAACAGCGCGTCGATTTTCGCCGTCGCTTTGCACGTCGCAGCGGAATACCAAATCCGAGCCGAGTTCGGCGGCCATTTTGCGCACGCGCTCTTCGAGTTTGTCCACCACATAGGTGAAGGCCAGCTCCGCGCCCTGTTCGCGGCAGGCGCGGGCGTGCCGTAGGCGATGGAGCGTTCGGAAATCATGCCGGTGATGAGGATTTTTTTGCCTTGCAGAAAGCCCATTTGCTTGTCCTTTATATGCGTTTGGTTGGCCGGATAAAACGGGCGCGATTG
>CAKMQH010000301.1 GCA_927911515.1 uncultured Neisseria sp. | reverse complement strand
TTTTTCAGCACTGTATTGCTGCCCTTGGGTGCGGTGCCGTCTGATTTCGCGGCTGATGGTGCTTTTGTGGCGGTTAAGCTGTTTGGCGATTTCGGCCGATGGTGCAGTGGCGGGACAGGTATTGGATGTGGGTATCGTTCGTCTTGGGTCAGTTGTGTGTAGCTCATGGCAATCCTTTCTTGCAGGAAAGGCCGTATGCTACCGCATACTGGCCTTTTTCTGTTATGGAAAGTTGCACTTCAAATGCGAATCCGCCAATCTCTAATAATGTTTTTTATCACAACTATTAAGCATCATCTCTCCCAGCTTTCCTAAATTTAGGCCAGTAGGATTTGTGGTATTGTTTGACCTGTTTTTGAGTTTCCCTCGATGGTTTTCTCGGTTGTTGGTGCTGTTTTCGGTGTGCGCAGTTTTAGCCGTGCAGCTTTGAGGATACGGTATATGGTTACCTTGCTGATTTTTGGTATTACCGAGCCAGAGGGGAAACGGTAATTTTATCTTATGTATAGATACGCCAAATGGTTTGATGTTGGTACAGTGTGAAACGGGTGTTGTTATAGATGTGCATTGTAGTATTGTCTTTTAAATACTGTAAACAAAGCTATTCTTACATTACATCTCAACTGTTTTATAGCTAAAGAGAGCAATTTTATATCTGAAGTATATTGAACCTATTCGAGCTTGGGTGCCAGCAGTTTTAGGCTGCCATTTCCTTGGAATCCTCAACGGCGAATCTAAAAATTTCGTTATAAAATGAAAACTTTGTTCAAATATTTGCTGATGATTGAAATTTTATCTTTTAGGACGGTAGAATGCGGGGTTATTGGATAGGAGACATCCTCTAAATGTTGGGACTACCTGATTTGTGGTTCCGAGTGTCAAAATTTGAACAATGAAAGTACCGATCATGCAGGAACCTTATTCTCGCGAGGGGAATAATCCCTCATCTCATTCCGGCTCATTTTGGGAGCGCGAAGTATTGCGCGAAGTATTGCTGGCTTCTTATAAAGAGCAACGTAATGCCCGTATTTGGCGCAATATTTGGCGTGTTATCGGTGTGATTTTATTTCTCATGTTTATTGCGTCACTGTTTGGAGACGATACCGATGCAGTGCAAAGCAGTGGGGAGCATACGGCAGTTATCGATTTGAAAGGTGAAATCGGCAATGAACTTGATGATCAGGTTGAGATGCTGCGCACCGGTATGGAGGCGGTTTACAACAATCCCAACGCTAAAGCAATTATCATCCGCGCCAATAGTCCGGGTGGCTCGCCTGTGGTTTCAAATATTGCGTTTAACGAAATCCGCCGTATGAAGTCGGAGCACAAAGACATTCCTGTGTATGTGGTGGCGGAAGATATGTGTGCATCGGGCTGTTATTACATTGCGGCGGCGGCTGACAAGATTTATGCGGATCCTTCCAGCGTCGTTGGCAGTATCGGTGTGATTGGCGGAGGTTTTGATGCGACGGGGCTGATGGATAAAATCGGTATCAAACGTCGTCTGAAAATTGCGGGCAGCAATAAAGGCATGGGCGACCCGTTTTCTCCTGAAACGCCCGCACAAACTCAGATTTGGGAAAAAATGCTGACGGATATCCATAAGGAATTTATTAAATCGGTTAAACTCGGACGCGGAAAGCGTTTGAAAGATCAGCAGTATTCTGATGTTTTCAGCGGACGTATCTATACGGGTTCGGAGGCTAAAGAAGTGGGATTGATTGATGATTTCGGCAGCGTATATAGTGTTGCCCGAGATGTCGTTAAAGCCCCTGAGCTGGTGAACTATACGCCTGAAGAAGATTTCGGCAAAATGTTGGGTCGCCATTTGAGTGCTGAAATGGAGACTAAAGTTAAAGAAAAACTGTCGAAAATATGGTAGTAGGATTGGTCCATTATTCATCCGTTGTTGTCATAAGTAGGCGTGTGTGAGGTCGTCTGAAAACGCAAATCTTTAGATGTTTGATGATGTTCAACATGCTATTTATAGACTGGAGTGATAATGAACCGATGACAAAAAGCGGCTGGGAAGATGTCCTTGCCGCTTTTTTAAGTTCGCTGATATGGGGGAAGTTATCCGTCCTTCTATTAAAGCGACCGCAGAAGCAGTTTTTGTATGTCAAACAGTTTTTTGTTGATAATATGAAGGCTCAAGATCGGAGCGGCTGAGACTGAATGTTTATCCTTAAATGCCAAGAAATGATTGAGGTCGTCTGAAAAGCTATTTTGGCATTTCATCCGTGAGATGAAGGTTAAGTTGTTAGCGTTGCCGCCTCCGATTTTTGCATCCAACCACTTCATATCTTATAAATATTATGATTAATGTCCAACATCTAGATTTTTACTACGGCAATACGCAGGCCTTGTACGATGTCTCGGTTGAGCTTCCGCAGGGCAGTATTACCGGATTAATCGGACCTAATGGTGCCGGCAAATCCACTTTGATGCGCTGTATGGCAGGATTGGAAATCCCGATATCCGGCGATGTCTTGCTCGACGGTCTGCCTATTCTTGATAATCCGCGCGACAGCTTTTCCAAACTCGGCTACTTGCCTGATTTTTTTGGATTGCCGGATGGTTTGAGCGTAATTCAGTGCTTAACTTATGCCGCCAAATCTCGCGGTATTCCTGATGCGCGACTTCCCGATTTGCTGCTGGAAACCGTTCGCCTGCTTAATTTGGAACATAAACTGTATGCCAAAGTCAGCGACCTCTCCCGCGGTCAGAAGCAGCGTGTCGGTATCGGACAAGTCATCATCCATCGTCCTAAGTTCTTGCTTTTGGATGAACCTGCCAGCGGTCTTGACCCTGAGGCACGACATGAATTGTCTTTGTTGCTGCTGAAGCTCAAAGATGAAGGCATGAGCATTTTGGTATCGAGCCATATTCTTTCCGAGCTGGATGAATATTGTTCACATATGCTGGTTATCAAAGGCGGACGTGTTCAGGCATTTCAATCTGTTAATGATGATGTTAACGAAGATCAGACTGTTTCGCTGCAATTTGTCGGTTTGGATGAAGCCATATTCGAGAGCGTCCGCAATACGGAAGGGGTGAAGAGGGCAGAATGGAGCAATCATGCCGTTACCGTCATATTGGATGCGGGAGAAGAAGCGCGTGCAGCCTTGTTGCGCAAGCTGTTTGAACAAAACCTGCCTTTGAGCGAAGCTTCCGTCATTAAAGCATCGCTGCTGCACAGTTATCAGAACAGCCTCAATCTCCACAAACAAGAGCAACAGGAGCAAGCCGATGGACAATAAATTGAATATCCCAAAAATCCGGGTTAACGCCGAATTCCAAAGGCTGATGTGGCTCAACATGAGCTGGGGCATGATTGCAGGCATCATCATACTCTACAGCCTGTTTATCTTTGCTAAAGCAAATTCTGAGGACTTGGTGGAATATATTGCCGGAGTCGGTGCATTCGGCGCATTCATTTCAAGTATTGCCCTTTATCTGCAGATTGAGCGCAGTCTGCGCCAAGATGTATCCAGCAATGCGTTTGATCAGTTGCGTATGTCTTCTTTGTCTCCGTGGCAGATGGCTTGGGCGAGGATTGTTGTCGCACCTTTGACCGGTTGGGTTATTTTCCTTATCGGCTGGATACTGATGGGGTTGACCATGCTTCATCCCGATCATAAAAGTAATGAGTTTTTCATTATGTGGGTGACCATGCCGCTTAATTCATGGGTGCTTGCCTGTCTGATATTGGTCAATGCTTTACAGTTCAAACGCGGCAACAATCAATGGGAAGGATCTCTGTTGCAACTCCTATTGCTGTTTGTTGTCATGGTCATGTTCGTAACCGGTATGTTGTCCGCCGCGGAAGATCTTTCATACTTGAGTGAAGGTGTATCCAATACAGTATCCCCAATTATTGCTTCCATTATTTCTGTTGTCTTATGCAGCGTTGCCGCCCGCGCGGCTATGGCAGAACGCCTGCACCTGCGCTCGTCCCGATTGACTTTTATCGTCCTTGGACTTCTTACGCCTTTAGCTTCGATCAGTTTAGTAAGCAACTATAAGCAATTGCTGTATATTTGCGCCGTAGCTTATGGCGGCATGAGTATTTTGTCTTTGATTACGCAGAAGCAGACGACCTTTTCTTCTATTGGAGAATTTGTCCGTGCACGTAATAGAAAACCGAAGTGGGCGATTGCTTCGTTGCCTGCTTGGATGATTCTTTTGCCTTTGGGATTGATTTGTGCCGTATTGTTGTCAGCAGACTTGGTATGGGTATACATAGGACAATTCTTTCTCCTCATACTGCTGGTTTTTTCCATCAACCAAATGAAATGGCGATACAACAACATCACCATCGCATTATTGATATACCTGCTTCTTCGAGGTCTTTGGTTCGTGATTGCATCGTAACAGGAGCGTATTTTTCTGTTTTGCCCCCTATCTTTCATCATGAAAAGGTTGGGTGGCAGAATAGGATAAAGGTCGTCTGAAAACCGGTTGATAAGGTTTCAGACGACCTTTTTATTTATACGCACATAAATTCGGCTATCTCGAGGTGGCCCATGCTTTCCAGCCTCAAACTCATGTACAACAGCATTTAAATATCAGTTAAGAAACAAAGCCCAAAACCGCCCCTGCCTTGTCGGAATCGCCGAATGACGGTACTATGCGCAGTTAACAGCTTGATTGCCGTTCGGATGGTCATGCGTCCGGGCGAGGTTTTAAATTCAGTATCTTATTTGAAAGCATAAAATGATTAACGATATTCAAAAAACAGCGGAAAGCAAAATGCAGCGCTCGGTAGAAGTGCTGAAAGAGAATTTGGCGAAAGTGCGTACCGGACGTGCGCATACCGGTCTGTTGGACCAAGTGGAAGTCGAATACTGGGGCAGCATGGTTCCGGTCAGCCAAGTTGCCAACGTGACGCTTTTGGACGCGCGCACCATCGGCGTGAAACCTTTTGAAAGCAATATGGCGGCGAAAGTCGAGAAAGCCATCCGCGATTCAAACTTGGGTCTGAACCCGGCAGCCGTCGGCGACTTGATCCGCGTGCCGATGCCTATGCTGACCGAAGAGCGCCGTAAAGATTTGATCAAGGTTGTACGCAGCGAGGCGGAAGAAGGACGCGTGTCCATCCGCAATGTACGCCGCGATGCAAACGACCACATCAAAAAACTCTTGAAAGACAAAGAAATTTCCGAAGACGAGGCACGTCGCGGCGAAGAGGCGGTTCAAAAACTGACCGACAAATACATCGCCGAAGCCGATAAAACGCTGGCTGCCAAAGAAGAAGATTTGATGGCGATTTAAACCCTTGTCCGCGGCGTTTCAGACGACCTTTGAAACGCCGCGCTGCGAAAGGCAGATATGAAGAGCAGCACGCAGACCATTTTGGAACATACTTCGGTTCCGAAGCATATCGCCGTGATTATGGACGGCAACGGCCGTTGGGCGAAAAAAGCGTTTCCTTCCCCGCGTGATGGGGCATAAACGCGGCTTGGACGCGTTGGAAAATATGGTGAAGCATTGCGCCAAACTGGGTGTGCAATATCTGACCGTGTTTGCCTTTTCGACGGAAAACTGGCGCCGCCCCGAAGACGAAGTGTCGTTTCTGATGGGGCTGTTTTGCAAGCTTTGCAAAAGCAGGTGCGCCGTCTGCACGAAAACAATATGCGCCTGAATGTGTTGGGCAGCCGCGAACGCTTCAACCGGCAGATTTTGCAAGGGATAGAAGAAGCGGAAGCCTTGACGGCAAACAATACAGGCCTGACCCTGAGCATCGCCGCGGATTACGGCGGCCGCTGGGATATTTTGCAGGCGGCAAACAAACTGATTGCCGAAGGCGTATCCGAGATTACGGAAGACGCGCTGGCGAAACACTTGATGCTGGGCGATGCGCCGGAACCGGATCTGTTCATCCGCACCGGCGGTGAAACGCGCATCAGCAATTTCCTGCTTTGGCAGATGGCGTATGCCGAACTTTATTTTACCGATACCCTGTGGCCCGATTTTGACAGCAAAGCCTTGGACGATGCTGTCGCCTCGTTCCAAAAACGCGAACGACGTTTCGGGCGCACTTCGGAACAGCTGCCGGTAGAGCAGCAAAGGGGTTAAAAATGTTGAAACAACGGATTATCACGGCGCTGTGGATGCTGCCGTTGATGCTCGGTATGCTGTTTTACGCGCCGCAATGGCTGTGGGCGGCATTTTGCGGGTTGATTTCTCTGGTTACGCTGTGGGAATACTCTCGCATGAGCGGATTGGAGAAACTGAAAACCAATCATTATCTCGCTGCGACGCTGGTGTTCGGCGTGATTGCCTACGCAGGCGGTTGGACGCTGCCGGATATCGTCTGGTACGCCGTTTTGGCGTTTTGGCTGGTCGTCATGCCCTTGTGGCTGAAATTCAAATGGAAATTGAACGGCGGTTGGCAGGCTTATACCGTCGGCTGGCTTTTGGTTATGCCGTTTTGGTTCGCACTCATGTCCCTGCGTCCGCATCCCGATTATGCCTTGTCGCTGCTTGCCGTGATGGGTTTGGTATGGGTTGCCGATGTTTTCGCGTATTTCAGCGGCAAAGCGCTCGGCAAACACAAAATCGCACCGACCGTCAGCCCCGGCAAAAGCTGGGAAGGCGCAATCGGCGGCGCGATTTGCGTGGCAGTGTACATGACTGTGGTGTGGTGGGCTGGTTGGCTCACGTTTGACGCAGGCTGGTTCAATACCGTGTTAATCGGTTTGGTGTTGACCGTTGTCAGCGTATGTGGCGACCTGTTGGAAAGCTGGCTCAAGCGCGCGGCGGGCATCAAAGACAGCAGCAATCTGCTGCCCGGACACGGCGGCGTGTTTGACCGCGTGGACAGTCTGATTGCCGTCATCAGCGTTTATGCCGCCTTTGAAAGCTTGTTCTGAAGCGGTTATAGTGGATTAAATTTAAATCAGGACAAGGCAACGAAGCCGCAGACAGTACAGATAGTACGGCAAGGCGAGGCAACGCCGTACTGGTGTAAAGTTAATCCACTATAAAAAATCGTTGGAACACATCAAACACAATATCGAATAAGCGTTTTCAGACGACCTTTTCGACCCCAAGCCCAAAGGTCGTCTGAAATCCGAAAGCAGCAGTACATAAAGAACACACCATGACACCACAAGTCCTGACCATATTAGGCAGTACCGGCAGCATAGGCGAAAGCACGCTGGACGTTGTTTCGCGCCACCCCGACAAATTCCGCGTATTCGCGCTGGCGGGGCATAAGCAGGTTGAGAAACTGGCGGCTCAATGTCAAACGTTCCACCCCGAATATGCCGTTGTTGCCGATGCCGAACACGCCGCCCGGCTTGAAGCTCTGTTGAAATGCGACGGCACGGCGACGCAGGTTTTATACGGCGCGCAGGCATTGGTTGACGTTGCCTCTGCCGACGAAGTCAGCGGTGTCATGTGCGCCATCGTCGGTGCGGCGGGGCTGCCTTCCGCGCTGGCGGCGGCGCAAAAAGGAAAAACCATTTATCTGGCGAACAAAGAGACGCTGGTAGTTTCCGGCGCGTTGTTTATGGAAACCGCCCGCGCAAACGGCGCGGCAGTGTTACCCATCGAC
>CAKMQH010000300.1 GCA_927911515.1 uncultured Neisseria sp. | reverse complement strand
GCAGACAGTACAGATAGTACGGAACCGATTCACTTGGTGCTTCAGCACCTTAGAGAATCGTTCTCTTTGAGCTAAGGCGAGGCAACGCCGTACTGGTTTAAAGTTAATCCACTATACAAGGTCGTCTGAAAACGTGGCTTCTGTTCCGAAACCGTATTTTCAGAGACCTTTTGTCATTTCAAAGCATCGGTTTTAAAATATCGGCAACACAAACCATCAAAAGGAAAGCCGTCATGGCACAATTCTTCGCCATCCACCCCGACAACCCGCAGGAACGCCTGATCAAACAAGCCGCCGACATCGTCCGCAGCGGCGGGGTCGTCGTGTACCCCACCGACTCCTGCTACGCGCTCGGCTGCAAACTCGGCGACAAAGCCGCAATGGAACGCATCCTCGCCATCCGCAAAATCGACTTGAAACACCACCTGACCCTCATGTGCGCCGATTTGAGCGAATTGGGCACTTACGCCAAAGTCGACAATGCCCAATTCCGCCAGCTCAAAGCCGCCACCCCGGGCAGCTACACCTTCATCCTACAAGCCACCAAAGAAGTCCCCAACCGTACGCTGCACCCGAAACGCAAAACCATCGGCCTGCGCGTTCCCGACAACAACATCGCCCTGAGCCTGTTGCAGGAATTGGGCGAGCCGCTGCTCAGTTGCACCCTGATGCTGCCTGAAGACGACGAGCCGCTGACCGATCCTTACGAAATCCGCGACCGCCTCGAACACAGCGTCGATTTGGTCATTGACGGCGGCTGGTGCGGTACCGAGCCAACCACCGTCATCGACATGACCGACGGCACGGAACTCATCCGCCAAGGTAAAGGCGACATCGCCTTGTTCGGTCTGTAAGCCCTAAAAACTAAAAGGTCGTCTGAAAACCCAAATCAGTTTTCAGACGACCTTTTGACATTGTCCCAGCCGAAAACAATCGGCTTATTCGGAAATCAACGATGCTGCGGGTTGTAACGGTTTTCCAAGCGCAGGAACACCCAGCCCAAGAAAGTCGTCATCATGAGATAAATCAGCGCGACGGTATAGAGCGGTTCTTCATAAACAGAATAGCGACCGCTAATCGTACTTTGCACATAAGCCAGCTCCGCCACAGCGATGACGGACAAGAGCGAGCTGTCTTTCAAGAGCGTAATAAATTCGCTGGCAAGCGGCGGCAGCATGCGGCGCAACGCCTGCGGAAGAATCACATAACGCATTGCCTGCGGATAACTCAAACCCAACGAACGCGCTGCTTCCATCTGACCGCGGTCGATGGACTGGATGCCCGCGCGGAAAATCTCGCAGATATACGCGCCGGAGTTGGCAATCAAGGCAAGCGAACCGGCAATCAGCGCGCCGTAAGAACGTCGGATGTCCACCGCCTGATCGCCGTTAATCAACAAACCGTCGGTAGGATGCACGAAAAACGGGAACCAGACGTAAGACCAAATCACAATCTGCACAAACAGCGGCGTACCACGGAAAAGTGTTACATACAGCAGCGAAACCTTACGCAAAACCCAAGCCAGCGCGCGCATGGGCGCACCCGCCTTTTCCAGATGAATCAAGCGCGCCAGCGCGAGCAGCAGACCCAATACGGAGCCGCCCGCCGTCGCCACTACGGTCAAGCCTAGCGTCGTCAGCGCGCCGTAGAAAAACATCCAGCGGTATTCGTAAATAATGTCAAACCGAAAATCCATACTCGTCCGCCTGTCTAAAACTCTGGGAAACGGATTGCGACAGCCGCCCGATTCCCGAACATTGGAAAAATGAAACTCGATATTTTACAAGAAAATACATTATTTGAATGCCTTTTTGTTAAATTAATCGGGTTGCCATCTGTTTTTTACATTTTCCCATCCGTCGCACCTATCCGCCCATTGCCATTTCGAAACCTGTTTTCTTCCGAAAAAACAACGCAAAACAGTCCACGCACGCATCCGCAAAATTGACCGTCCCGACAAAAAGGCGGATAATCCGCCCATCCTTAAAACACCGTTTCAGACGACCTTTTCCCGTGATTTAAAAGGTCGTCTGAAACCTTTTATAAAGCACGAACATGAAAGCACCCGAACTCCTCCTTCCGCCGGCGGCCTCGAACGTATGCGCGCCGCCTACGACTACGGCGCAGACGCCGTTTATGCCGGCAGTCCGCGTTACTCCCTGCGCGCCCGCAACAACGAATTTGCCAAACTCGACGTCCTCGAACAAGGCATTAAAGAAGCGCACGAGCGCAACAAAAAATTCTTTTTGACCGTCAACACCCTGCCTCACAATTCCAAGCTCAAAACCTTCGTTGCCGACATGGAGCCGCTGATTGCCATGAAGCCCGACGCGCTGATTATGGCGGATCCGGGTTTGATTATGACCGTGCGCGAAAAATGGCCGGAAATGCCGATCCACCTGTCCGTACAGGCCAACACCACCAACTACTGGGGCGTGAAATTCTGGCAGAACATCGGCGTCGAACGCATCATCCTGTCGCGCGAATTGAGCATGGAAGAAATCGCCGAAATCCGCCAAGAATGTCCCGACATCGAACTCGAAGTCTTCATCCACGGCGCCTTGTGCATCGCTTATTCAGGCCGTTGCCTATTGTCGGGCTATTTCAACCACCGCGACCCCAACCAAGGCACCTGCACCAACTCCTGCCGCTGGGATTACAAAGTCCACAACGCCACTGAAAGCGATGCGGGCGACGCCCAGCTTCTGCAAGGTTTCAACTTTGAAAAAGCCCAAGAA
>CAKMQH010000299.1 GCA_927911515.1 uncultured Neisseria sp. | reverse complement strand
TACTATCTGTATCTGTCTGCGGCTTCGTCGCCTTGTCCTGATTTAAATTTAATCCACTATAGTAGCGGATCAGGAAATAAAATGAATCCCCAACATAGCCGCTTCGGCGTTTCACCACAATCTTGCAAACTGCGTCAGCGGTCGCTCAAATTCAGATAATTGCGCGTTCCCTGCAAATCGTTCAGCGCATTGAGCAACAGTTGGAAATGTTCGTCATTGCCTTGCAAATCCAACTCGTCGGCATTGACGGTCAGCAGCGGGGAATTTTGATAAAGGTGGAAAAACTGGCTGTATCCCTCGTGTATCCGCCCCAAATAGCCTTCGGGGAAAAGATTGATGATGCCGTCGCCGCGTTTTTGCAGGCGTTTGCGGTTGCCGTCCACGGCGGTTTGCAGGTAGATCACCAAATCGGGCGCGGGATACTGGGGCAGGATTTTTTGTTTCAAATCGGCGAAGAGCTGCTGCTCGTCTTCATTCAAAACGACCGGTGTGAAAATCCGGTCTTTTTCCAACAGGAAATCGGCGACGACCATGCCGCCTTGTGCGTATTCGTTTTTGATGATGTCCACGCTTTCCGCACGGCGCATCAGGAAAAAAAGCTCGGTTGCCAAGCCGTGATGGGAGGCATTGGCGTAAAACTTCATGAGGAAGGGGTTGTGTTCGGGGTTTTCCGCCAGCGACATCGCGCTGAAATGTTCTGCAAGGCGGCGGCTCAAGGCGTTTTTCCCGCTGCCGATGGAGCCTTCGACGACAATATAACGGTAGTTCATGGTTTGATTAATGATATTGTTTTGATATTTTGGAAAGGAGCATTTTATCAGACCGACGGAATTTGCCCAAACCTGCCGCCGTCCTTCTTGAAAGGTCGTCTGAAAAAGGAAACTTCCAAGCCATTTCCCTTTTCAGACGACCTCTTGAAACTAGTTTGCCTCAAATAGAAACTTTGACACGCGTTCAAAGCAAACTGGCATTTTATTTCACTACCTTGCTTCAAACGGCTTCCAACAGGCGTACACCTTCATCACCCAAAGCAGCCGCCAAATCCGCCGCCTGTCCGTGTCCGCCCAAAACAAAATCGGGCAGGATTTCAGCCAGCGGCTTCATCACAAAGCTGCGTTCGTGCGCGCGCGGATGCGGCAGGGTCAGATGCGGGTCGTCGCTGGAGATGCCGTCAAAATCGATGATGTCCAAGTCTAACGTGCGCGGGGCGTTTCGAAACGTGCGTTCCCGCCCGAAATCCTCCTCAATGCGGTTCAACACGGCAAGCAGCGAAACGCCGTCTAATGAAGTGCGGACGGAACAAACGGCGTTGACGAAATCAGGCTGATCGTCGTAGCCGACCGGCGCGGTTACGTACAGCGAGGAAGTTTTTTCGATTTGAATCTGCGGATGCGCCTCCAGCGCGGACAATGCGGCGCGGACTTGGCGGGCGGGGTCGGCAAGGTTGCTGCCCAAAGCGATGACGGCAAAATGGGTTGGCGGCATTTTCAGACGACCTCTTTAAAACGGCAGCGTTTTGGTTTTGGCAAGATAGACGATACAACCGACGCAAGCCATCGACAAAACATAAATGGCGTAAAACTTCGGCGAACGCGGACGGGATCGCATCATGACCATGCCCAGCCCGATGTAAACCAGCAGCAGCAGGATTTTGCTGCCGAGCCACGGCGAATTGAAAGGCGAAAAGTGGGTAATCTTCATCAGCCACAAGCCGGTAAAGAGCAGCATGGTGTCGTTGAGATGGGGAAGGGCTTTCCAGATACCCGCCAAAGGTTTATCGGGATGCCGCCAAAGCAGGAAAAAGCGGATATTGAACACCAAAATGGTGATGGTAACGAAAATCTGATGGCTGTATTTTACAAACAGATATTGCATAGCGGTCGCACGTTATTGTTTTTGAAAGAAGCGTCTATTCTACCGCAAACATTCATTCTTGACGTAACTTTTCAAACGCCAACAAATACGGCGGGCGGTTGCGGCGGTTGATAAAGCCATAACGCAAAACGGCAAATTCATCCTGTGGCAACTGCTGCGCCCAGTCTTCGATTGCCTGCGCTTCATACAGCCCCACCTCATGCCCCGGATATAGGACGGCAACCGCCAAACCGCCCGTTTTCAGCAGCGATAAGGCGGATGACAACGCGCGGATACTGGTTGCCGCTTCTGTCGTACAGTTTTTATCGCCGCCGGGCAGCCAGCCGAAATTGAATACCGCCGCGTCTAGCGGTTCGCGGATATGGGTGGCAAGGTTTTCATGTCCGTCCCATATCAGTTCTACCCTATCCGCCATGCCCGCTTCTTCCAAGCGCATTCGGGTGTTCGCCAATGCCTGCTCTTGCACGTCAAACGCCCACACTTTCCCGCCGCTGCCGACCGAACGCGCCAGCATCAGCGTATCGTTGCCGTTTCCCGCCGTGCCGTCCAAAGCGCGGGCATTGGGTTTTAAGGCTTGTTTGAGAAGCGCGTGTGCAAAAGGGAGGATGTTTTCGAGCTGCATAAGATGAAACCGTACAGAGGTTGTCTGAAAATAAAAATACCTTACCGGCCAAGCGGTAAGGTATCAGAATCGATTAATGCGTTACATACATTATTCGGCAGGTTGCACGGTCTCAACTTGAACCGGAGCAGCCGCAGCGGCCTGGGGTTTGTTCTCGTGTTGCAGACTCACAGCACGGGCAGGAACGATAGTTGAAATCGCGTGTTTATAAACCATTTGGGTAACGGAAGTATTACGCAGCAGAACGACGTATTGGTCAAACGACTCGACTTGGCCTTGCAGTTTGATACCGTTGACCAAATAAATCGAAACCGGACGTGCTCTTAACGCAACGCATTCAAAAAAGGATCTTGTAACATTTGTCCTTTAGCTGTCATATTCTAAGCTCCATTATTATGATTTTGAAATCGTTTTGAAAACGAACATGAGTCGGATTGTAGACCCGAACGAGAAAAATTACCAACTATTTTTCCGTAAGAATATGCAAACCTCTATCAAACAACGGGCTTCTCAACGATTTTTTACCCTAATGTATTATACAAATCATTTCAATACGAACGATTTTTACAATAGGGAATAGGTTGGCAGATTTGGATTTTTAGACGACCTTACTATCAGATAAAACATTTTTATTACAATACCTTAGCTAAAAATCTTTAAGAAGATTTACCTCCAACCGCCCTATTCGCCCCGGCTGCAATCTAAAAGGGGCACGCCTCGCGGCGCGCCCCTTATTTAGTCAGATTTATTTGCTGTACTGTTTTTTCACACTGACTTTGGTTTTCTTTTTAAAACGGTTTTTCTCTTCCTTGCGACCCTCGCGTTTTTCGATGCGGTTGCTCAGGCTGACGCGGCGCAGCGGTTTTTTTCTTCGGTTTGTCTTCCGCGTTTTCATACGGGTTTTCCGAAACATTGTATTGAATCCGCAGCGGCGTGCCTTGCAAATTGAAGGCTTTGCGGAATGTCTGGGTCAGGTAGCGCGTATAGCTGTCGGAAATCGCGTGCAGCGAATTGCCGTGTACCACAATCACGGGCGGGTTCATGCCGCCTTGGTGGGCATAGCGCATTTTCGGGCGCACCAAACCTGCGCGCGGCGGCTGTTGGCGCTCGATGGCGCTTTGCAGGACGCGGGTAATTTTCGGCGTCGGCATCTTAATCATGGCAGCGTTGTAGGCTGCCTGAATGCTGTCGAACAACCCGTCTATACCGCGTTCTTTCAATGCGGAAATGAAGTGGAACTTGGCAAAATCGAGGAAATACAGTTTGCGGGAAATGTCGCGTTTGATCTGTTCGCGCCGCTCTTCGCTGATGCCGTCCCATTTATTGACGGCAACTACCAGCGCGCGCCCTGCTTCCAAAGCGAAACCGGCAATCGTGGCATCTTGGTCGGCGATGTCCTGCTGCGCGTCCAATACCAAAACGGCAACGTTTGCAGCCTCAACCGCCTGCATGGCTTTGATAACGGAGAACTTTTCCACCGCCTCATCGACTTTGCCGCGACGGCGCACACCTGCGGTATCGATGATGGTAAACGGTTTGCCTTCGCGTTCGAAATCGATGTGGATGCTGTCGCGCGTCGTGCCCGCCATATCGAAGGCAATCACGCGCTCTTCGCCGAGAATGGCGTTAACCAGCGTGGATTTGCCGACATTCGGACGGCCGATAACGGCAAAAACAGGATGTTTTACATCAGCTTCTTCGGCTTCAGGCTCGGGGAATTTTTCTAAAATTTCTTCAATCAGGTAATACACGCCGTCGCCGTGCGCACCGGAAATAACGTGCGGCTCGCCCAATGCCAACTCGTAAAACTCGGCGGCAAGCACGGCTCTATTGCCGCCCTCGCCTTTGTTTACCGCCAGATAAATGGGGCGCGGGCTTTGGCGCAGGCGGTCGGCGATAATTTTGTCTTGCGGGGTCAGACCGGTGCGACCGTCCACCAAGAACACGACGGCGTCGGCCTCATCGACAGCCTGCAAAGTCTGCTTCGCCATTTCGTGCAAAATGCCGCTGTCCACAACCGGCTCGAAACCACCGGTATCGATGACGAGATAAGGTTTGCTGCCGATTTTACCGTGTCCGTAATGGCGGTCGCGGGTCAAGCCAGGTAGGTCATGCACAAGCGCGTCTTTGGTGCGTGTCAGGCGGTTGAACAAGGTGGATTTGCCGACGTTCGACGTCCGACAAGGGCGATGGTAGGTTTCATGATTGGGTCTTTCTGTGTCAAGTGTCGGTTCGGAAGCGAACCTGCAACACGAGCAGGTGTTTTTCAAAACACGGTGGGTTAAAAAGGATAGGGGGTCGTCTGAAAATATAGTGGATGAAAATTGTAATAATACGGCGTTGCCAACGTCCTTATGTACGATCTGTACACGATGAGCATTGCTGCCTTTTCTCATTTTTATTTTAATCCACTATATAAAGTGGAACACAATTAAAACAGACAAGGCTTGCCGGAAAGATTCCGACAAGCCGCATACGTCTCTCAATTTTTCAGACGACCTTATTTTTGCGAATCCAGCTTCATTTGCAGCAATTCACGTTCGATAGCGTCTTTAGGCAGCTTTTCCAAAGCCTGCTGATAGCTTTGCGCGGCTTCTTTGGTTTTGTTTTGCGCGGCATAAACATCGCCTTTCGCTTCCAACAGCAGCGGCTCGAAATCGGCTTCAACTTTGGTGTTCAATGCTGCAATCGCGGCATCGTATTTTTTTCTGCTGCAATAAAACGATACCCAAACGCTGCGCCGCCAATGCTTGAACCAGCGGGGCTTTTTGGTTTTGCAACACCCAGTTCAGATGACCTTCAGCCACGTCGTAACGGCGGGCATCATATTCGGTCGCAGCTGCCATCAGCGTCGCTTGCGCTGCGGCAATGGAATCAGAATAGTTTTGCTGAAGATTGGTCAAATCGGCGTTAACTTCGGCTTGCGAGGCTTTTGCCTGCATTTTATCGACGATTTTCGCCAATACCGCAGCAGCTTCCTGATTTTTCGAGGCTTTATGGCTTTTATACATGGTATAGCCCAAATAGCCCAACGCCGCCGCCATCAGCAGGGCAAACAGCCATCGGCCGGTAGTTTTCCAAAAGTATTTAAAATTGTCTAACTCTTGTTGTTCTTCGAGATGGGCTGCCATTTATGCGTTCTTCCATTGTTGTAAAGTGTGGATTAAATCGTCGGTGGCGACGGTTTGCTGACCGTGTGCACCGTTCATATCTTTAAGTGTAACCGTACCGTTCGCCAATTCGTCTTGCGCGACAATCAGGGCAAAGCGCGCGCCGCTGTTGTCGGCTTTTTTCATTTGCGCTTTCAGGCTTTGATAGCCGGAATGCTGCATCACGTTGAAACCTTGTGCGCGTAAGGCTTGCGCGTATTTCATCACTTGCAAATCCGCACCCTCGCCCTGATGCATAGCGTACACGTCAGGCGCGGCATTGACTTCCAGCGAACCGTATTCGCTAACCAGCAGCAGCAAACGCTCGATACCCATTGCAAAACCGATGGACGGCGCAGGCTTGCCGCCAAGTTCTTCAATCAAACCGTCGTAACGGCCGCCGCCACATACCGTCGCCTGCGCGCCGAGTTTGTCAGTCGTCCATTCAAAAACGGTTTGGTTGTAATAATCCAAACCGCGCACCAGCCGCGGGTTTTCAACATATCGGATGCCCAAGCCTTCCAGCATGGCTTTGAAACGGCTGTAATGATTGCGCGATTCCTCGCCCAGATAATCGGTCAAATGTGGTGCGGCATTGCAGATTTCCTGCAAATCGGGATTTTTGGAATCCAAAACGCGCAACGGATTGGTTTTCAGACGACGTTTGCTGTCTTCGTCCAATTTATCTTCATAACGGGTCAGATATTCGACCAAAGCCGCACGGTGCGCCGCGCGTTCTTCGCGATTACCCAAGCTGTTGATTTCCAAAGTCAGGTAATTGCGGATACCCAGTTTGTCCCACAAATCCGCCGACATGGCGATGATTTCCGCGTCGATGTCCGGGCCTTCAAAACCCAACGCCTCGATGCCGACTTGATGAAACTGGCGGTAACGTCCTTTTTGCGGACGTTCGCGGCGGAACATCGGACCCATGTACCACAGCTTTTGCGGGCTGTTGTACAACAGATTGTGTTCGACCACCGCGCGCAGGCAGGATGCCGTACCTTCCGGGCGCAGACTCAGGCTCAAAGAATCGTTGGAATCGGAAAACGTGTACATTTCCTTGCCGACCACATCGGTTTCTTCACCGATGGAGCGGACAAACAAACCCGTCTGCTCGACAATCGGCGTACGGATTTGCTGATAACCATAAGCACGCGTCCAGCGGCCGACCACATCTTCAAACGCCTGCCAAAACGCGGCGGTCAGTTTGAAATCTTTCTGTTCGACTGGCAAAAGGTCGTTCATGCCTTTGACGGATTGGATTTTTTGTGCCATTTCAAATAGGGATACCAGAATCAAAATAGTCGGCAATTATAGCTGATTTTTAAGGAGTTGTGAGGTTTCGGCGATGAAGGATTTGGACAAAAAGGTCGTCTGAAAACCGGAGCGGCGATTTTTCAGACGACCCCGTAGATTCAAAGCAGCCGCAATAAGGCAAGGATGGCATTGTAGCCTTTTTATTTTGTTTTACTATACAATCCCATCATCCTTACCAACCCACCCGCCCAAACCGTGAAAATCCTCATCCTCGGCAGCGGACAGGTCGGCTCGACCGTCGCGCAAAACCTCGCCTCCGTTTCCAGCAACGACGTTACCGTTATCGACATCGACGAAAAAGCCCTGCAACACATCGGCAGCCGCCTTGACGTCCAAACCATACTCGGCAACGGCGCATCCCCGTTCATCCTCGAACAGGCGGGCGCGGCAGATTCCGACCTCCTGCTTGCCCTGACCCGCAGCGACGAAACCAACATCGTCGCCTGTAAAATCGCCGCCGACCTTTTCAACATCCCCAGCCGCATCGCCCGCGTGCGTTCCAGCGAATATCTGGAATACCCCTACCCTGAAAACGACGATACGGAAAACGGCAGCCTTACCGTCTTCGACATCACCGAAACCATCAGTCCCGAACAGCTCGTTACCGAACAGCTCGTCGGGCTGCTCAGCTACACCAGCGCATTGCAGGTATTGAGGTTTGCCGGCGACAAAGTCCGCATGGTCATCGTACAGGCGCGTAAAGGCGGGCTGCTCGTCAACCGCGAAATAGCCGACATCAACCAACACCTCCCCGAAGGTGCGGACTGCCAAATCTGCGCCATATACCGCAACAACCGCCTTATCGTCCCCACGCCGCAAACCGTCATCATTGAAGGCGACGAGGTACTTTTTGCCGCCGACATCAGCAGCGTCAACATCATCATGCGCGAACTGCGCCCCAAAGAAGCTCGCACCCGCCGCATCATGATTGCCGGCGGCGGCAACATCGGCTACCGCCTTGCCAAGCAGCTCGAATCCAAATACGACATCAAAATCGTCGAACATAACCCCCGCCGCGCCGAGTGGCTCGCCGAAAACCTCGACAACACCCTCGTCCTGCAAGGCAGCGCCACCGACGAAACCCTGCTGGACGAAGAATATATCGACGAAATCGACGTCTTCTGCGCCCTGACCAACGACGACGAAAACAACATCATGTCCAGCCTGTTGGCGAAAAACCTTGGTGCCAAACGCGTTGTAACCATCGTCAACCGCTCCAGCTACGTCGATTTGCTCGAAGGCAACAAAATCGACATCGTCGTCTCGCCGCACCTCATCACCATCGGCTCCATCCTTGCACACATCCGCCGAGGCGACATCGTTGCCGTCCACCCCCTCAGACGTGGCACTGCCGAAGCCATCGAAGTCGTCGTCCACGGCGACAAAAATACCTCCGCCATCGTCGGCAGGCGCATCAGCGGCATTAAATGGCCGGGCGACTGCTACATCGCCGCCATTGTCCGCGCCGAAACGGGCGAAGTCATCATGGGACACCACACCGACACCATTGTCCAAGACGGCGACCACATCATCTTCTTCGTCTCCCGCCGTCGCGTCCTGCCCGAACTTGAAAAACTCATCCAAGTCAAAATGGGCTTTTTCGGCTGACACCGTCAAAGGTCGTCTGAAACCTGTTGCAGCGCAGTCAAAACCTTTTTCAACTTTGTTGAAGCCGCGCTTTCAGACGACCTGACACAAATTATCCAATATCATCCGTTTCCACATCCGATACCAAAAGGAAAATCCATGTTACGCCCCATCCTTGCCGCTCTTGTGCTTGCAACCGCCCTGCCCGTCGCAGCCGAAACCGACACCCTTCATTACAACATGGTCGAATTTGCCGAATCCGCCAATCTGGAAATAACCCGCGATACCATGACCGCCCACTTCAGCATCAATGCCGAAGGCAAAGACCGCGCCACGGTGAATAAAGCGTTTCAGAAAAAATTCAACGACTTCAACAAAACCGTACAAAACAACAAACTCCAAGCCGAACTCCTCAGCCGCAGCGCCAGCCCGCGCCATGAATACAACAACAACGGCAAACGCATCCAAACAGGCTGGGAGGAAATTGCCTCGTTCAAAGTCGAAAGCAAAGACTTTGACGCCATCAACCGCCTGACTGACGAGACGCTGCAATCTGCCACCCTCAACCACATCAGCTTCAGCATCTCCAAAGAAAAACGCGAAGCCGCCGTCGATCAAGTCAGCAAAGCCGCCATCCTGCGCTTCAAAGACCGCGCGCAAGATTTGGCGAAAACGCTCGGCTTTTCCAACTACAAAATCGTCAAACTCAATTTAGGCCACATCGGCAACCGCTCCATCGACGACCGTTTAGGTTTCGCCCGTACCAAAATGATGAGTGCCGAATCCGCTATTGTTAGAAGTGCGGCAAGCGACGAAAACAACGCTATCCAAGCTCCCTCTCCCGGCTCAGAAGAAATCAGCATCACCGTCAACGGCTTGGTGCAGATGTAAAATACTCTCCAAACAAAAAGGTCTCTGAAACCCAAACCGGTTTTCAGACGACCTTTTTCTATGCCAACAATCAAGCCAAGCTGACTTCCAAGTTATCAATCAGGCGCGTTGTTCCCAAGCGGGCGGCGGCGAGGACGACGAGGGCTTTGTCGCCGGTGCGTGCGACGGCGAGGCTCTCGGCATGGCGGATTTCGACGTAATCAACCACCCAGCCCGCTTCGGTCAGGCGGCGGACGGTTTCCGTTTCCAGTCCGACGTAATCGAGATTGCCGTTTTTGAGTTCGGCGGCAACGCGCTGCAATTCGCGGTACAGACGCGGGGCTTCGGCGCGTTCTGCTTCGCTGAGGTATTGGTTGCGGCTGGAAAGCGCGAGTCCGTCAGGAGCGCGGCCGGTATCGACGGGAACGATGTCGATATTGAAATTCAGGTCTTCGACAAAGCCTTTGATAATTGCCAACTGTTGGTAATCTTTTTTGCCGAAACAGGCGGTATCGGGTTGGACGATGTTGAACAGTTTGCTCACGACAGTAGCGACACCGCGAAAATGGCCGGGGCGGAATTTGCCGCACAATTCGTTTTGAAGGTTGGGCGGTTCGACGTTAAAACGTTGCTCGACATTGGGATACAGCTCTTTTTCGTCGGGCGCAAACACGACGGCTACGCCTTCGTTGGCAAGTTTGTCGGCGTCTTGCTGCAAGGTGCGCGGGTATTTGTCGAAATCCTCGCCTTGCCCGAATTGCAGACGGTTGACGAAAATGCTGACCACGACGTTGTCGGCGCGTTTTTTGGCTTCGCGAACGAGGGCAAGATGGCCTTCGTGCAGATTGCCCATAGTCGGTACAAAGGCAACGCTGCCTGCGTTTTTGCGCCATCCGCGTAATTCTTTAATGGTATGAATGATTTGCATGGTGGAAAATGTCCTTTATCTTTTTCGGGATTGCGGCGCGCAGCCGCTATGTTTTGTCAGCCCGAAAATCACGCGCCGATTATACGCTGGGAACACGGACAAACAAAGGTCTCTGAAATTCGGTTTTCACGATGAAAACCTTTTCACGACGACCTTTTTTTTAGTTATAAGCATCAAGCAAACGAATGTTCCGCAGCGGGGAAGTTTTTGGCTTTGACTTCATGAACATAGGCTTCAACGGCGGCTTGGACGCTGTCTTTACCCTGCATGAAATTTTTGACGAATTTGGCAGTTTTGCCCGGAAAAATGCCGAGCATATCGTGCATGACCAAGACTTGTCCGTCGCAATCCACGCCCGCGCCGATGCCGATGGTCGGGCAAGAAACGGTTTCGGTTACTTTTTTCGCCAACTCCGCCGGTACGCATTCCATCAATACGATGGCTGCACCCGCTTGGTCGTGCGCTTTCGCGTCTGCCAACAAGGCTTCCGCCTTATCGCCCCGCCCTTGCACTTTATATCCGCCAAACGCAAACACGGACTGCGGGGTCAAGCCGATATGAGCGCAGACGGGAATGCCGCGCATTTGCAGGAATTCGGTGGTTTCCGCCATCCAAACGCCGCCTTCGAGTTTGACCATATGCGCACCTGCCGCCATCAGTTCGACAGCGGCGGCAAACGCTTGTTCCTTACTCTGCTGATACGCACCAAAAGGCAAGTCGCTGACAATCATCGCGTTTTCCGTACCGCGCGCGACGTTTTCAGTGTGGTAACACATATCGCGCAAGCTGACTGGCAGCGTGGATTTGCGTCCCTGCACGGTCATGCCCAAGGAATCGCCCACCAGTAAAACATCAACGCCGACATTATCCATCAACGCGGCAAAGCTGGATTCATAGGCAGTCAGCATGGCGATTTTTTCGCCTTCTGCCTTCATCTTTTGCAGTGTGTTCACAGTAATCATTGGAATGTGTTCCGCCTTTTTCAGACGACCTTTTAGATTAAAACGGGCTATTATAGTGAAATGCCCGCCGCCCTGCCACCATACCACCCGAACGGAAAACGCAAAACAGCCCGACTGCTTTCACAATCGGGCTGTTTGATTGGTGCCGGCACCAAGAGTCGAACTCGGGACCCCCTGATTACAAGTCAGGTGCTCTACCAACTGAGCTATACCGGCAAAGAAGCCGAATTATGCCGTTAACTGCCCCGCTTGGCAAGAGCTTGTTGCCAACAAAGTAAATTTTTATAAAAAATATCTGATTTAAAAAGAAATTTTATTTCAGGTC
>CAKMQH010000298.1 GCA_927911515.1 uncultured Neisseria sp. | reverse complement strand
TTCTTCAGCTTCGTTGATCCTTATGGCAACAAAGTAGACACTTCTTGCAATCAGCGTTAATGACTGCGTGAATTGTCAGGAGACGGCTGATGTGAAATGCCTGTCTCTTTAAGACAACAAAAGGTCGTCTGAAATTTTCAGACGACCTTTTGTTTTGGAAAAATGCGAAACCTGTCGGTATTTTCCAACAGGTTCGCACGCAGATTATTGGCTGCGTTTGATAATCAGCTTGTCTTGGGTGACTTCGGCATTAAGCGCGGTTGCTATTTCCTTGACTACTTTTTCCAAATCGCTTTCTTTGATATTCGGATCGTACTGAGAAGCCAATTTGAGCGCTTCGCCGATGAAGGTTTTATCAATTTCCGCATTGACGTTGTATTTCAGCTTGCTGATGATATCTTGTTTAAGCTGCTCGTCGTTTTGATATTCGATAGGCGGAAGAGCAGCGTCTACATCAGCTTTGGCGGCGCTGTCGTTCAAGTAGATTTGATTGCCTTTTGAGTCAAACTTGATGCCGGTTTTTAAAAAGGCTTTTGCGATTTCCATCAGTTCTTTTTGTGTTTCGGGACTGTTCACATCGACGCATTCTTTACCTTGTCGGCTGGAGAAGTTATTGAAGCGGTCGATACCCTCTCCATTGAGATCGTGGAGATTAAAGTTGTAATTGATGCGGTCGAATTTGATGTTGTTTATGCGGAAGTTTTCGATGGCACTGTTTCCCAACATGGTGTATTTGTTGTCTTTTGCAGTCTGTTTGCCTTCAACTTTCATTTTGTCGACAGCGAAATCAAAGGCTTGGTTGTCCATTTTGAATGTGACAGAGTCTAGACTGAAGAGGCCGGTACCATTGCGTATTGCAGTGGTACTGCCTTTTCCATATCAGCCTGATATTTGATATTTTTTATATTAAATTGGTAACCTGGGTCTTCAGGTTTGTCAGGGTGGGAGGCAGTCAGACCGGGCCATTCGAAATTGAAATTATCGAGATGGTACTGATGGTCGGATTTGTGGCCTTTGACAGCCAAAGTCGCCGCTTCCCATTTGATTTCATCAGTATCGATGGTTCGTGAACCTGAAGGTACGGTCAGTTTGCTGTCTAATTCGCCGCCCCAAGAAAGCGCGGTATTGCCGTCTAACTGGAATATTTCTTTATTGTCTTCTCCAATCAAATAGACTTTGCTTTGGATGGTGTAGCCGTTCAAGCCGCGGGTGATGATGTCTTCGCCGCGAATTGAGAATTTTGTGTCCTGATGGCACAAGTCGGGAGTGATGTCGGCCTTCCATGAGGCTTTGCCCGAAGTGAGCCCCATGTCGAATTTATCCAACGTAATTTTCATGCGCTTGTCGGCATCGGGATTGTTTTGGAAGTAGTATTCCTGTTTCAATTTGTTGTCAGCATAAACGCCTCCGCCGACAGTTGCTCCTCCCAATGCGGCGATGCCGACCAGTGTTGCGATGATGCTTTTTTTCATGTTTTATCCTTGAGCAGGTGGTAAAAATAGAATGGATAGATTGAAATGGGGTTGATTCAAATCAGCTTGGCGGCAGATAGAAGCAGTTTTTTGTTGAACTCAAGCCGCGACGCTGCCCGGTTGCGCTTTGGCGGAAATTGAATCAACCGCCAATATTTGCTTATGCTGATTTTAAAAATGCCAATATTGTAATATAAAAAAGGTCTCTGAAAACTTTCAGACGACCTTTTTTTTCAACTGTTCAAGCGATTAGCAACATCTTCCGCCGTTTGCACCGCAGCGGCGTTTGCGGCAGTAATCTTGAAATTGCAGCTCGGTCATGACAGGGGCGTTGGGATTATGTTTGCGTTGTTGTGCAACGTAGTTTTCATAATCGGGTACGCCTGCCATGAGGTTGGCGGTAAGTTTGGCGGTTTTCCACCAAGCGGCGAGTTTACGCTTCACTTTGTGCCTCCGGTTGTTTGCCGTCGCGGTACACCGCCGGGATTTCTTTGGCAGTTGGCCAGCCGACTTTGCGTGCTTTCATAGCGGTACGCACGCCGTAGATGGCAACGACGACGACGACGGAGAGGAACAATGCGGTCAGACCGGCATTGATCTGGTCGTTGAAGATGATTTGCGACATTTCGCCGATGTCTTTTAGCGGGAGCGAGGACTTCGTTTTTAGCCAATGCGTCGCTGTATTTGCCGGCATGGGCGAGGAAGCTGACGCGCGGGTCGCTATGGAACAGTTTTTGCAGACCGGCATAGCAGGTTACAAACAGTACGCCGACGGCGGGAACGAGTGCCACCCAGACATAACGGTCGCGTTTCATCTTAATCAACACAACGGCACACATAATCAAGGCTACGCCTGCCAGCATTTGGTTGGCGATGCCGAACAAAGGCCAGAGCGAGTTGATGCCGCCCAGCGGGTCGGTCACGCCGGTGTAGAGGAAGTAGCCCCACAATGCCACGGCGAAGAAGGTCGCAATCAGGTTGGCAGGGATGGAGTCGGTGTTGCCGAAAGGTTTGTAGAAGATACTGCCCAAGTCTTGAATCATGAAACGTGCGACGCGTGTACCGGCATCGACGGCGGTCAGGATGAACAAGGCTTCAAACAACAGGGCAAAGTGATACCAGAATGCCATCATGGCTTCGCCTGGAATCAGGCGGCTCATGATGTGTGCCATACCGACTGCGAGGGTTGGCGCACCGCCCGCACGGGAAAGGATGGTGTTTTCGCCGACTTCCTTAGCGGTGTGCAACAGGGTTGCGGCATCGACAGGGAATTGCAGCTTGGTGGTAATTACTTCGGCGGCAGTATTGGCATCTGTACCGATCAGGGCTGCGGGGCTGTTCATGGCGAAGTACACGCCGGGATCAAGCGATGCGGCAGCGGCAAGCGCCATAATGGCTACGAAACTTTCCATCAACATACCGCCGTAACCGATCATGCGGACGTGGGTTTCGTTTTCCAGCATTTTCGGCGTGGTACCGGAAGAAATCAGCGCGTGGAAGCCTGAAACCGCACCACAAGCGATGGTGATGAAGAGGAATGGGAACAATGCGCCTGAGAATACCGGGCCGGAACCGTCGATAAAGTGGGTTACGGCAGGCATTTGCAGCGCAGGGCTAACGATGAGGATACCGATGGCGAGTGCGACAATCGTACCGATTTTCAGGAAGGTAGAGAGATAGTCGCGCGGAGTCAGCAGCAGCCATACCGGCAATACTGATGCTACGAAGCCGTAAATCATAATCGCCCAAGTGAGCTGGATGCCGTCAAGGTCAAACCAGTGACCGATGGAGCTATGCGCCACATTGTCGCCGTAAATGACCGCCAGCATCAGCAGGATAAAGCCGACGATGGAAATCTCGCCGATTTTGCCCGGACGGATATAACGGGTGTAAATACCCATAAACAGAGCGATAGGCATGGTGGCGGCAATCGTAAACGTACCCCAAGGGCTGTGAACCAGTGCTTTCACCACAATCAGTGCCAACACCGCCATGATGATGACCATAATCATCAAAATACCGATGGACGCGATCACGCCGGGCACAGTGCCGAGTTCTTGTTTTACGATATCGCCCAAAGACTTACCGTCGCGGCGCATGGAGACGAACAAGACCATCATGTCTTGTACCGCGCCGGCAAACACTACGCCGAAGATAATCCACAGCGTGCCCGGCAGATAACCCATTTGCGCAGCCAGTACGGGACCGACCAACGGACCTGCGCCCGCAATCGCGGCAAAGTGGTGTCCGAACAATACGCCTTTGTGTGTCGGCACATAGTCCAAACCGTCATTGTGCCGCTCGGCGGGCGTAAGGCGGTTCGGATCAAGCTGCATCACATATTTGGCGATGTAGAGACTGTAAAAACGGTAGGCGATGCAGTACACCGATACGGCGGCGGTGACCATCCATACCGCACTGACCTGCTCGCCCCGACTGAGGCCAGAGTGGTAAAGGACGCTACGCCGACCAAAACCACAATGCCCCAAATGAGGAACGTTTTGAGCGATTTCATTGTTTTAATCCTTAAAATACAAGAGGGAGAATGTTCGGGTTCTTATTGTTGCGGGGGGGATAAACTACATCCCGAAGCATTTGTGGAGGAAAAAATGAAGCGATGATGGTGCGGAACCCTGGCTTGCAATAATTAATAAACGGAGAAACTAAAACGCCAAAATGTTAACTATTATCAA
>CAKMQH010000297.1 GCA_927911515.1 uncultured Neisseria sp. | reverse complement strand
TGATGTGTGGAAAGACCCGCTGTATCGCGCAAAACGGTTGCCCCTTATGCCGCACACGATACCGAAGCCGCCGATTCGCCGATTACCCCGAACACGATGATGCGTATCTGGACGAATGTCTGGAAAATTTAAAAAGCAAAGGTATTATGTTATAAATGGTTTCAGACGACCCCTTCATTACAAAAGGTCGTCTGAAAATTACCCACAAACCCTACCCACTCATTACAAGAGACAATAAAAATGCCCAAAATTACCGTACTCCCACACGCCGTATTATGTCCCGAAGGCGCAGTCATTGAAGACGCACCCGAAGGCAAAACTGTCCTTGACGTACTGCTCGACCACGACATCGAAGTCGATCACGCCTGCGAAAAATCCTGTGCCTGCACCACCTGCCACGTCATCATCCGCAAAGGCTTCGACAGCTTGGAAGAGCCGACCGAATTGGAAGAAGACCTGCTCGACCAGGCATGGGGCTTGGAGGCCGATTCGCGCCTGAGCTGTCAGGCAGTGGTCGCCGACGAAGATTTGGTGGTCGAAATCCCCAAATACACCATCAACCACGCGCGCGAAGATCATTGATGCAAAGAGGTCGTCTGAAACGGATCAAGCCATTTTCAGACGACCTCTGCCAAGTTTTAACCAAACAAAAGGTCGTCTGAAAACTGCCTTACCGACCGTTTTCAGACGACCTTCCGTCAAATCGCCATCAAATCATTATTTGGAACGGGGAACGATAAACCTTAAGCGTGATACTTTCATTGAAGCAGCGGTTTGGGCGACGGGATAGCTTTCCACTCTGCCCTTGGCGTTGAGCATACTGAGGCTGCTGCCGCGGCGGGTAATAATGCTCTTAGACTCGGGCTTCGGTGCAGGCTCGTTTTGTTCGGCTGTCACGGATTTCGGCGGCTCGGGTACATAGCCCGCCAAGCCGAAGCGTTTGATGATTTCGTTTGCGGCATCTGTATAACGCTGTTTCGCTTCTTCGTTTTCTACCACCATATCGTCAAGCGCGACAGACAAGTCGTTGCCGCAGCCGACGATGCGTTCCGCAATACGCGAATACACCATCCAGCGTTTCAAACGCAAAGCGCCCGCGTCTTCGCCCGGCGCAGCGGCATCCAAAGCAATCATGCCGTAACGCTTGCCATAACGCAGGCGCAGCGAAAGCCGATTCAGTCCCTCACTATCGTCCAGCATCTGATAAAGCTCGCGAATGAGCAGCAGCAGGCGGTCGAACACGCCCGCTTTGGCAAGATAATTGGGGTCGTCGGAAGCGAGCGCGTAAATAAGTTTGGATAATTTGGCATTGAGTGTGTTATTCATCAATTTTCCTCTTATTCATACTGTAATGGATTACTTTAAGAATCCATTCCATATGATTTGGTTGCATGACAAAATGTAAATTTTTCTAAGTGAAAGTCAGCAAAATGTTTTAAGCGTCTGAAATGAAAATATTACATGGGAAAATACCATGTGCGATTTCGGAAGCATTTGGCATTGCAGACAAGTGCTTACCCAAACCGCCCGTTGCCCTGTGTGCCTTACCATTGCGTCAAACGGTTGAACAAAAGGCTGCCACTCGATTTATAGAAGCATTAAAATACCCGTACAACTGAACCCGAATCGAAAATTCGGATAATCCAAAAGGAACGACATCATGAAATGGACAGACACCCAACGCATCGCCGAAGAACTCTACGACCTGCACGGCGACAGCATCGACCCAAAAACCGTTCGCTTTACCCAACTGCGCGACCTGATTATGGCGTTGCCTGACTTCGACGACGATCCCGCACGCTGCGGAGAGCGCATCCTCGAAGCCGTGCAACAGGCATGGATTGAAGAGGCTGAGTGAGGCTGCATCGTTTGCAAGCTAAAGACAAAGACGTCGTCTGAAAAATTTTCAGACGACGTTTTAACGGGCTGGATAGCCAGTTCAAATGCAAAACACCGTGTCATTACTGCTATACAAACAAAAACACCAACCATTGAAATTCATTTAATTTCAAAATATCCCCACATCTCTGAATAGGTATTCTCTCCCCAGCCTGTCCTCATATGAATAGGAACAGGGACAACAGCATCTATATTAAAATAATTCATAAACTTTCTGAAAATTTTGAATTTGACTCATACACAAGGCAAATTTATCATACCAGCCTGAAAAACGTTTAAAAAAGACAACCGAGGTACACAGCAAATGAGTTACGCAAAAGAAATCAATGCGTTAAACAACAGCCTTTCTGACTTGAAAGGCGACATCAACGTTTCGTTCGAATTTTTCCCACCAAAAAACGAACAAATGGAAACCATGCTGTGGGACTCCATCCATCGCCTGCAAACCCTGCATCCCAAGTTCGTATCCGTAACTTACGGCGCAAACTCCGGCGAACGCGACCGTACGCATAGCATCGTCAAACGCATCAAGCAAGAAACCGGCTTGGAAGCCGCACCGCACCTGACCGGCATCGACGCTTCTCCCGACGAATTGCGCCAAATCGCCAAAGACTATTGGGACAGCGGCATCCGCCGTATTGTCGCCCTGCGCGGCGATGCGCCGCCCGGTTATGAGAAAAAACCGTTTTACGCCGAAGACTTGGTCAAGCTCCTGCGCTCCGTCGCCGACTTCGACATCTCCGTAGCGGCATATCCCGAAGTGCATCCCGAAGCGAAATCCGCACAAGCCGACCTGATCAATCTGAAGCGCAAAATCGATGCGGGTGCAAACCACGTCATCACCCAATTCTTTTTTGACGTAGAACGCTACCTGCGCTTCCGCGACCGCTGCGTGATGTTGGGCATCGATGTCGAAATCGTCCCCGGCATCCTGCCTGTTACCAACTTCAAGCAGCTCGGCAAAATGGCGCAAGTGACCAACGTCAAAATCCCGAAATGGCTGTCGCAAATGTATGAAGGCTTGGACAACGACCAAGCCACACGCAATCTGGTTGCAGCAAGTATCGCCATCGACATGGTCAAAGTCCTGTCCCGCGAAGGCGTGAAAGATTTCCACTTCTACACGCTCAACCGCAGCGAGCTGACTTACGCCATCTGCCATATTTTAGGCGTGCGTCCCTAAAGCCGTATAAAACGGTTTCAGACGACCCCAAAGGTCGTCTGAAAAACAAAACGCCGCCCCATCCGCCCTATTCTGATTTACAATACCGACCGATTCGGATTGAACCGGTCCTTACAAAATCCAACTGGAGAGTTCAACATGACAACATTACATTTCTCAGGCTTCCCGCGTGTCGGCGCCTTCCGTGAATTGAAATTCGCCCAAGAAAAATACTGGCGCAAAGAAATCAGCGAACAAGAGCTGCTCGACGTCGCCAAAGACCTGCGCGAGAAAAACTGGAAACACCAAGCCGCTGCCAACGCCGATTTCGTTGCCGTAGGCGATTTCACTTTCTACGACCACATCCTCGACCTGCAAGTCGCTACCGGCGCAATCCCTGCCCGTTTCGGCTTCGACAGCCAAAACCTGTCTTTGGAACAGTTCTTCCAACTGGCTCGCGGTAACAAAGACCAATTCGCTATCGAAATGACCAAATGGTTCGACACCAACTATCACTATCTGGTGCCTGAATTCCACGCCGATACCGAATTCAAAGCGAACGCCAAACACTACGTTCAACAACTGAAAGAAGCCCAAGCCCTCGGTCTGAAAGCCAAACCGACTATCGTCGGCCCGCTGACCTTCCTGTGGGTAGGTAAAGAAAAAGGTGCAGTCGAATTCGACCGCCTGAGCCTGTTGCAAAAACTGCTGCCCGTTTACATTGAAATCCTGAACGCTTTGGTTGAAGCCGGTGCCGAATGGATTCAAATCGACGAGCCTGCATTGGCTGTTGACCTGCCTAAAGAATGGGTAGAAGCCTACAAAGACGTTTACGCCACTTTGAGCAAAGTAAACGCCAAAATCCTGTTGAGCACTTACTTCGGTTCTGTTGCCGAACACGCCGCATTGCTGAAAGCCCTGCCCGTTGACGGTCTGCACATCGACTTGGTACGCGCGCCCGAGCAACTGGACGCATTTGCCGACTACGACAAAGTTCTGTCTGCAGGCGTCATTGACGGCCGCAACATCTGGCGCGCCAACCTGAACAAAGTTTTGGAAACTGTCGAGCCTCTGAAAGCCAAACTGGGCGACCGCTTGTGGATTTCCAGCTCTTGCTCGCTGTTGCACACCCCATTTGACTTGTCAGTTGAAGAAAAACTGAAAGCCAACAAACCTGACCTGTACTCTTGGTTGGCATTTACCCTGCAAAAAACCCAAGAATTGCGCGTTCTGAAAGCCGCATTGAACCAAGGTCGTGATTCCGTTGCCGAAGAACTCGCTGCCAGCCAAGCTGCCGCCGATTCACGCGCCAACAGCAGCGAAATCCACCGCGCAGACGTTGCCAAACGCCTGACCGACCTGCCTGCCAACGCAGACCAACGCAAATCACCGTTTGCCGACCGTATCAAAGCGCAACAAGCATGGTTGAACCTGCCCCTGCTGCCGACTACCAACATCGGTTCTTTCCCGCAAACTACCGAAATCCGTCAAGCGCGTGCAGCCTTCAAAAAAGGCGAACTGTCTGCCGCCGATTACGAAGCCGCGATGAAAAAAGAAATCGCCTTGGTGGTTGAAGAGCAAGAAAAACTGGACTTGGACGTACTGGTACACGGCGAAGCCGAGCGTAACGACATGGTTGAATACTTTGGCGAACTGTTGAGCGGTTTTGCATTCACCCAATACGGCTGGGTACAAAGCTACGGTTCTCGCTGCGTGAAACCACCGATCATCTTCGGTGACGTAAGCCGTCCTGAAGCCATGACTGTCGCTTGGTCCACTTACGCACAAAGCCTGACCAAACGCCCGATGAAAGGCATGTTGACCGGTCCTGTAACCATTCTGCAATGGTCTTTCGTCCGCAACGACATTCCACGCTCTACCGTGTGCAAACAAATCGCACTGGCTCTGAACGACGAAGTATTGGATCTGGAAAAAGCAGGCATCAAAGTCATCCAAATCGACGAACCTGCCATCCGTGAAGGTTTGCCTTTGAAACGCGCCGATTGGGATGCCTACCTGAACTGGGCGGGCGAATCCTTCCGCCTGTCCTCTACCGGTTGTGAAGACAGCACACAAATCCACACCCATATGTGCTACTCCGAGTTCAACGACATCCTGCCTGCTATCGCAGCTATGGACGCCGACGTGATTACCATCGAGACTTCACGTTCCGACATGGAACTGTTGACCGCGTTCGGCGAATTCAAATACCCGAACGACATCGGCCCGGGCGTTTACGACATCCACAGCCCACGCGTACCGACAGAAGCCGAAGTAGAACACCTGTTGCGTAAAGCCATCGAAGTCGTACCGGTTGAACGCCTGTGGGTGAATCCGGACTGCGGTCTGAAAACACGCGGTTGGAAAGAAACTCTGGAGCAACTCCAAGTGATGATGAACGTTACCTACAAACTGCGTGCCGAATTGGCGAAATAAGTTTGAACTAGCGTAATCAAAAAGGTCGTCTGAAATTTTCAGACGACCTTTTTACCAACTTGATATTTCATTTTCCTATCGAACTGAACCGCCATAGCCTATCCTCCCTATTGTCTTCCCCAATAATCTTTTATGACCAATGGGCAAAATAATTTATTTGGGGTATAATTACTCGCAACTAAATTAAAAACAGCGGCTAACTGTATCTACTCACAAACAGCAAAATCCGCATATATCAAACAACACATTACTGCAACAAACAATAAGGATGCACACTATGGGAATCATCAGTCTTATCTTCATCGCCGTAATACTGACCGTTTTACTGCTCAACTTCAAACAAAAATTAGACCGCTGCAAAAAAGATTATCAAGAATCTTTTGTTGCACTCCGTATCGCCCTAGCGTGCCGCCATCAAGCAGTCAGACATGTCTTGGATGCTTCAAAAATTTATCTTGGACGTGAAGACGACAATGTCGACAGCAATTTGTTGTCATCATGCAGCGATGCTGAAGCCGTATTGACCCAAGCATCCAAATCGTTTTCACCGGAATCTCTTTCGCGCTTGTGCAACGCAGAAGCAAGCTTGAACAACTCGCTCCGCGCCCTGCAAGAAGTTTTAGAAAAAAGCCTGAAACAACGTCCCGATCAAGGTCTGAAAAGTCAGCTTGAAATGCTGGATGCCGCCGAAACCGATGTTGTATCTGCGCGACGCGCCTACAATCGATCTGCAGAAAGCTACAACCGCATGTTGAGAAAAACCATGAGCGGACTGGTTGCCAAAGTATTAGGTTATCACGCAAAAGCCAGCCTGATTAAATTTGAGGACAACAGCGTTCCGCAAATGAGCAAACACTTGATGGCTTGATAAGCGTGGCGCAAATAGATCAGGGTGTGGCATTGTAATCTGATTGTTATTCGAACGTCACAAACCATAGCAATAGCACAGAATCCATCCATTCTGTGCTTTACTATTTTCAAAAATCATTGCCTTTGGACCAAGTTGCAGTAACAAAGTATAGTGGATTAAATTTAAATCAGGACAAGGCGAGGCAACGCCGTACTGGTTTAAAGTTAATCCACTATAGCAGGAAGTAAACCAACCCCACTACAACCATGATTTATAATAAACAAAAGGTCGTCTGAACTTTAAAAAGTTTTCAGACGACCTTTTTGTTTGTCAAATCCCATAAGTTTCAAATGAATGCGAGACCATTCATTTTTAACCTATTGTTTTTTCAATATCCTTTATCCTCAATGGGATAACTATCCCAATCCTTTTCTTGAAAAAACAGGAAAACTCATGCGTTCACGAATCAAGCAAGGGGCACTTATCGTCGCATCCTCCCTCATTTTGGGCTTATCCCTTCACACTGCAGCAGCCGTCTTCAGTTGCCATTCCGGTAGCAGCAAAACCTACACATCCGAACCTTCGGGAAACTGCACAGGCGCAGACCTGCCCAAAATCAGCAGCCACCAAGGCGGTGCATATCGTTTGAAAATCAACAAATTAAGCAGCGATAGCGAAGAAAAGGCAGCTAAACCCAAGAAGGCGCGTTCAAAAGAAAAATCTTGGGAAAAAGCGCAAGAGCAAGAGGCAAAGAGCAAAAACGCCAAATCCCGCGCCAAAAAATCGGATAGAGCCGCACAAACATCGTCTGAAAACGAGTGAAGCAAGTTTCGCTAAAATGAAGAGGGCGGTTTGCAAACTTTGAAATTTAAAAAGTCGTCCGTCTTATTTGAGCGAACAAGCCAGGATTGTTATACTATTACAGTTGAATGCAATATTTATCGAACAATTACTTATTTCACATTACGACCTTACCATGAAACAATCACTCCACACATTGGCAGCTTCATTGCTGATGTTTGCCGCCGTATCCGGCGCACAAGCCTCCCCCAAGATCTATACCTGCACAGTCAACGGCGAAGTCATCTATACTTCGCGTCCATCTGGAAACTGCCATTCGGCGGATTTACCGACCATCGGTAAATACAGCAGCTCGCGCTACGACGCTCCTGCTTTTGAAATATCGGAACCTGCTGCCGAAGCTCCGTCAAAACGATCCGGTAACGCAAAACCTGCCCCTAAAAATACCGCTAAGGCGAATCCTGCACCTGCGCCCATCCGTCCGGCTCCTGAAGTTGCGGCAACGCCTGCGCCCAAATCCTCCGGCAGCACTAGCCGCCGTTCGATTTTGGAAACGGAGTTGAGCAATGAGCGTAAAGCGTTGGGCGAAGCGCAAAAATCTCTGGCGCAAGCCCGCGTAGCCAAAGGCGGTCATGTCAACCAACAGGAAATCACCAGTCTGCAAAGTGCGGTACTCGACCGCCAGCAAAACATCCAAGCCCTGCAAAGGGAATTGAGCCGGATGTAACGCATTTCTGACTTCTTTATCTGCCTTTCTTGGTTTTACATTACGTTAAATATTTCTAAAATATAAAGTTTTACAATTAACCTTTAAAACATTTAGAAATAGGTACGTATATGGCATCCTATTTATCCGCTTTTATACTGGCTGCACCTATGGTGCTTGCCGCTCCGTATGTTGCCGCTGCGCATCCGGCGCAAGAGCAGATGCAGCAAAATATCGATACTGTTTTGAAAATTGCGCGCAATACTTCCTTGAGCGAGCCGCAACGTGTCAAACAAATACAGCAGTATGCCGACCGTTATTTGGATTATGAACGTATTTCCGCTTTGGCAGTCGGCGCGCCTTGGCGTAATTTTTCGGCACAGCAGAAAACAGATTTTATTCAGGCATTCAAAGAGATGGTAGTTTCGATGTATTCCCATTCCGCTTTGGTGGGTGCTGCCGATGCGAAGGTTAAATTGCTGCCTAAAATGACTGAGAACGGTAATAAATTTGATGTGTTTTCGGAGATTCAAACGAAAAGCGGTAAGAAATACGAAGTGGCGTATCAGCTTTATCGGGTAGGCTCTGCTTATAAAATCTACAATTTCCGTTTGGATGGCACAAGCTTAGTAACGGTGTACCGAAATCAATTCAATGAGTTGATCAAACAAAAAGGTATTGACGGTACAATTGCCACCGTTAAAGCCAAGGGTTTGAAAAAGCAATAATTTGATTGATGATTTCCTGTTTTT
>CAKMQH010000296.1 GCA_927911515.1 uncultured Neisseria sp. | reverse complement strand
TTTTGACGCGATTGCGTGCTGTCGTCAGCATCTTACACCATCCGACCGTGAAAGCATAATTTAAGAAAGGTCGTCTGAAAACCGGATTGGGGTTTTCAGACGACCTTTTGTTTGCTTAAACGGTTTGAACCAACGCTTCAGGCGGCTTGTTCGTGCAGCGTGTGGAGGCAGCTTTGCGCGGGGTTTTCTTGAAACCACTTCAATTCGTCACGCAGGGAAACGACTTCGCCGATGACGATCAGTGCGGGACGCGGGGCGTTTTCTGCCAGCTCGGACAGGTTTTTCAGACGACCTGTCAGGACGCTTTGGTGCGGAAGCGTGCCGTTGGAGACGATGGCGACAGGGGTGTCGCCGCTGCGTCCGTGCGCCATCAGCTTTTCGGCGGTTTCGGCGGCTTTGAGCGTGCCCATATAGACGACCAGTGTTTGGTTGCTCAGGGCGAGCGTGCGCCAGTCGGGTTGGTGGCCGTCGTGTTTGCTGTGTCCAGTAACGAAGAGCGCGCTTTGGGCGCAGTCGCGGTGTGTCAGGGGGATGCCTGCGTAGGCGGTCGCGCCCAGTGCGGCGGTGATGCCGGGGATGATGCGGTAGGGGATGTTTGCCTCTCGCAAAACTTGGGCTTCTTCGCCGCCGCGCCCGAAAACGAAGGGGTCGCCGCCTTTGAGCCGGACGACGCGCAAACCTTGGCGGGCGTATTCGACAAGGAGGCGGTTGGTTTCTTCTTGTTGGACGTGGTGCGAGCCTGCGCGTTTGCCGACGCTGATTTTGTCCGCGTCTTTGCGCACCATGCTTAAGACGTCGTCTGAAACCAAGGCATCGTGGAACACGACATCCGCCGCCTGTATCGCCTGCAAAGCGTGCAAGGTGAGCAGCCCTGCGTCGCCGGGGCCTGCGCCGACAAGGACGACTTCGCCTTTTGCCGCGCCGAAGCCGTCAAGCTGCGCGGCAAGCTCTGCTTCGGCGGCATCGAGGTTGCCTTGGGCGGCGAGCGCGTTAAAGCGGCTGTCGAACAAGTTTTCCCAAAAACGGCGGCGGTTTGCCGTGCCTTTGATTTTGGCTTTGACCGCGTTGCGCCATTTGCCGGCGAGTGCCGCCATTTGACCGGTGTGCAGCGGGATGAGCGTTTCAATGATTTGTCGCCACTTGCGTGCCAAAACGGGGGCGGTCGCGCCGCTGGAGACGGCGATTTTGAGCGGGCTTCGGTCGATGACAGCGGGGACGGTAAAGGAACACAAATCCGCGGTATCGACGGTGTTGCAGAGCTTCGCCCGCTGCTCCGCCGCTTGGAAAATGCGGCGGTTGAAGGCGTAATCGTCGGTAGCGGCGACGGCGAAAAACACGCCGTCCAAATCGTCCTCGTGAAATTCGCTGCCCAGCCATTCGATTTTGCCTTCGTCCGCCCACTTTTGGAAAACGGGATTGAGTTCGCGGGCGACAACCCTGACCGCAGCTCCTGCCTGCAACAGGCTTTCGGCTTTGCGTTCCGCCACTTTGCCCGCACCCGCCAGCAGGACGGGGCGGCCGTTCAAATCGGCAAACAGGGGATAATGGTTCATGGCGTGTTCTCTTATTAAACTATCGTGCCGCCCATCTTAAAATCCCGCTGGCTTCGGCGGAAAGAATGGTTTTTGCTTATCTTATCGAGTTTGGTTATATGTGCCGTTTCCGTTGCAGCGCGGCAAAAAGGTCTCTGAAAACGGCAATCCCCTTTCAGACGACCCCCAATATAACGAAATCATCTTTGCTTCAAACAAACCATTCTTTCCGTTTTCAGACGACCTCTTTAGAGTACCGCCTATCCGAGTTTTGCTAAAGAGAACAATATGTCTATTCAAAACCACCACTTAGATTGGCTCGAAGCCGAATCCATCTACATCATCCGCGAAGTCGTCGCCGAAGCGAAAAATCCCGCGCTGCTGTTTTCCGGCGGCAAGGATTCCGTCGTTTTGCTGGCGCTGGCGGTCAAGGCGTTCAAACTCGAGGCCGCCCGCTCAAGCTGCCGTTCAAGCTGCTGCACGTCGATACGGGACACAATTACCCCGAAGTGATTCAGTTCCGCGATGAAACCGTAGCGCGCACAGGCGTGCAACTGGTGGTCGGCAGCGTCGAAGATTCCATCAAAAAAGGCACGGTCGTCCTACGCCGCGAAACCGATTCGCGCAACGCCGCGCAGGCGGTTACGCTGGTGGAAACCATTGAAGAACAAGGCTTTGACGCGCTGATGGGAGGCGCGCGGCGCGATGAGGAAAAAGCGCGGGCGAAGGAGCGGATATTTTCGTTCCGCGACGAATTCGGACAATGGGACCCGAAAAGCCAGCGTCCCGAACTCTGGTCGCTCTACAATACGCGGCTCTTTAGCGGCGAAAACATGCGCGTGTTCCCCATCTCCAACTGGACGGAACTCGACATCTGGCAATACATCGCCCGCGAAAACCTCGCGCTGCCGCCGATTTATTACAGCCACCCGCGCGAAGTCGTCGAACGCGGCGGGCTGCTCGTCCCCGTTACCCCGTTGACGCCGAAACGCGAAGGTGAAGTTTCCCAAATCCGCGACGTGCGCTTCCGTACCGTCGGCGATATTTCCTGCACCTGCCCCGTAGCCAGCACCGCCGCCACGCCCGAAGACATCATCGCCGAAACCGCAGCTGCCACCATTTCCGAACGCAGCGCCACACGCATGGACGACCGCGTGTCGGAAGCAGCGATGGAGGAGCGCAAAAAGGCAGGGTATTTTTGAACGAATCATCCGAAGAATACGCAGTAACATTCATATCTGAATGTTTCCATATAAAAGGTCGTCTGAAACTGATTTCAGACGACCTTTTATGAATACAAATCTAAAAAAAACTATTTTTTATAGTGGATTAACTTTAAACCACTACGGCGTTGCCTCGCCTTAGCTCAAAGAGAACGATTCTCTAAGGTGCTGAAGCACCAAGTGAATCGGTTCCGTACTATCTGTACTGTCTGCGGCTTCGTCGCCTTGTCCTGATTTAAATTTAATCCACTATATTACACATGAACTTTAACCAAACGCGCCGCGCTCCCTCGCACAAAGCGAGCGTTTTACCCGATGCCGAATCCGCGTCCTTCCCCTTTACGCCTTAA
>CAKMQH010000295.1 GCA_927911515.1 uncultured Neisseria sp. | reverse complement strand
GCCTAGACCGAGAGGGATAATCAAAAGGTTCGTCTGAAACTTGATTTTTCAAGTTTTCAGACGACCTTTTTTAGCAGAAGAATGGTTTGATTTTCGACTTTTAAGCTTTGTTTTCTGGCGTTTCTTTTTTAACCGGTTTCTTGCCATCCTGCGGAGAATGGTAGGCGTAGTAGTCATACATACTGTTGGCTTCACGCTTCATGCCGTTCAGGATGACGCCTTTGATATTGATCTTGTTCTGACGCAGACGGTCGGCACTGATTTCAAGCTCTCTGGTGGTGGTGTTGCCGTAGCGGCTGACCAGCAGAACCGTACCTGCATGTTGTCCGACGATGGTCGAATCGGTAACCGCGAGAACAGGCGGGGTGTCGATGATTACATAGTCGTAACGTTTTTGGGCGTGTGTCAGCAGTTCTGTGAAACGGCTGTCCATCAGCAGCTCGGACGGATTCTTAGGATAACCGCCGTTGCTGATGAGGTGCAGGTTTTCGATTCGCGTCTCGCAAACGGCTTTGGCAGGGGAGGCATGGCCGGAAAGGATGTCTGCCAAGCCGTATTCGGGCGTCAGTTTGAACAGTTGGTCTAAATAGCCTTTACGCATGTCGGTATCGATCAGCAACACGCGTTTGCCGGATTGTGCCATTACGGTGGCAAGGTTGGCAGAAATAAAGGATTTACCCGCTTCAGGAGCCGCGCCGGTAATCATGAGGACATTGTTGCGCGCATCCAGCATGGAGAAGTAGATGTTGGTGCGTAGGGCGCGGATGGCTTCGACAGCGACATCGGAGGCATCTTCGTTTGCCAGCAGGTAATTGGAGCGGCCGGTCAGGGACTTGAATTTGCGTTTCAGCAGGTCGCGTTTTTGCTGGGTTTTGGAGTAGGGAACAAGGGCGGCAACTTCGAGATTGAGGCTTTCAATCTCTTCAGACGACGTGATGCCTCGGCGCATACGGCCTTGCAGCATGAACCACATGGAGGCAAGCGCACCTGCGGCAAGCGCGCTTAATGCGGTAATGACGGCTTTGCGCGGGGCAATCGGTTTTTCCGGTGTGTAGGCATGGTCAACAACACGGACGTTGCCTTGCGCACTGGCTTTCATGATGTTGAGCTCTTGCTGTTTCGCCAAGAGTTGGACGTAGGTCGCTTGGTTGGTTTCTACGTCGCGGGTCAGGCGGATGACTTCCTGTTGGGTGTTGGGCAGGCCGGCGATTTGCTGGTTGATTTTGCTCTTGGCGCGTTCGAGTACTGCCAGTTTGTCCAAAACGGCTTTATAGGAAGGGTGTTCCGGGGTGTACAGTTCTGCCAAACCTGCTTCTTCGGTTTTGAGCAGGGTAATTTGGGTTTCGATGCTGGTCAGGCTTTCAAGCGCGCCTTTGGACTCAAGCGGAATGTCGAGCGAGCCGGCGCGTTCGCGGTAAGCATTGAGTTTGTTTTCTGCTTCTTGCAGGGTTTCTTTCAGACGAGGCAATTCTTCGCTGATGAACGCCAAGCCGCTGGAGGCGACTTGAATGTCGCGTTCGCGGTTTTGCGCGACGTAGTTGTCGGCAATGCTGTTGAGGACGGCGCTGGTTTTTTTCGGGTCAACATCGGTGTAGGCAAGGTTGATGATGGGGCTGGTTTTGCCTTTACTGATCACCGAGAGTTGGTTTTTGATGTTTTCGATGGCGCTGAGCTTGGAAAACTTGGTCAACTCGAAATCCTGCTCTGTTTCGGCAAGGATTTGGTCGACTTTCAGAACGGTTTCGTTATTGATTTTCAGCGGAGTGCCGACGCGGCCTTCTTTGGCTGTGCCGTTCGGGAGCGTCAGGATATAGTTTTTGCTGTCTTTGACGGTCAGTTTGAAAGGTTTGTTGATCCATTCTTCGGACACGGTAAATTGTACCGATTTTTAAAATCGGATCGTCGTTGCCGCTGAGGTTGTGAACCATGTTGCCGAAAACCGGGAAGTAGGTGGCTTTGACTTCTTGGTCAAGCTGAAGCTCGTCAACGGTTTTGCCTATAACCATGCGGGATTGGACCAATTCGATTTCGGCTTCGGAAGGCGCCGGCTCGTTGGAAAGCATGTTGTTGATTTCGGTCAGAATCTGGTTTTGTTTGGTTTCGATTTCCAACATGGCGTCGGCGCGGTAGACAGGCGTGGACGCAAAGCTGAAAACGGCACCGAGCAAGCCGCCCGCAATCAATGCGGTGGCGATTTTGGATTTGTGCAGCCACAGATTGTGCAGTTGTTGGCCGAAATCGATTTCGTCGTTGTTGGAGTATGCTGATGACGGATATTGTTTATACATCAGTAGGCTTTCTGTTTGGATTTAATTGATTGAATCCGGCAAAGTGAGTGTTATGCCGGGGTTGGTCCGTTCAATTTTCAGCCCAAGTCTCGGCTGCGCTTTGTATTTGTTGGAATACGGCTTCAAACATTTCGCTGCTTTGTTTGAACGGGTCGGGTATGTTTTTCTTGGGCAGCCATTGGGCGAGCAGGAGGTTTTTCCGCGCGCGGAAGGCAGGATGTCGGCAACCATATCGATATGGGCCGGCTCCATCACCAAAATCAGGTCTGCTGCGTTGCACATTTCAGGGGTCAGTTGGCGGGCGGTGTGTCCGGCAACGACTACGCCGTGTTTAAGGGCGGTTTTAATGGCTTGGAAGTCGGCATCTTTTCCCGCCAATGCGTTGATGCCGGCCGAACTGACACGGTGTCCGGGCAGCTTTTTCTGCAAGATGCGCTCCGCTATCGGGGAGCGGCAGATATTTCCCATGCATACTACTAAAATATTTTGAAACATAAGAGAAGCGGTATTTTTTTCTTGTATAGGGTCAAATCATGATAAAACGGTTTGCGGTCGGATATTTGGTCGGTCTGAACGGGTTTTGTTTATATGTCGTCAGACGATAAATAACCGGCCTGCCGTTTTGCCTGACAGCAGGTGCTGTCAGGCGCCGTCAGGTTATTTGAACGTGTTGTCGATGGCGTTGACGTTGCTGAAGAAGCTGGTCAATTGCGACACTACGCGGTTCCAACGGGTAACTGGGGCGGCAGTCACATAAACAACGTCGTTCGGACGCAGGTCGAAGTCGCTGCCCAAGGCGTAAGCGGTCGCGTCTTTCAGGTTAAGTTGGTAAATATGGATAGGTTTGGCCGCATCTTCGGGCGCACGGCGGATGACGAATACGCCGGTTGCGTCTGCCAAGGCTTGGTTCATGCCGCCGGTTTCACCCAAGGCTTGAGTGAGGTTCAGGCCGTGGTTGCCGATAGGCAAGGTGGCTTGGCGGCCGACTTCGCCCATAACGTACACTTTGCTGTTGCTGTTGTTTGGAACGTAAACGATGTCGCCGTTGCTTAAGAGGTGGTTTTGCGACATGTCGCCGTACTGCATGATGCTTTGCAGGGAAATGGTGCGATCAACGCCGTTGTGCGTCCATTTGATGTGGTGGGTGTCGGCATTTTGCGCCACGCCGCCCGCTTGGTTGACGGCATCAAGGATGGTCATGGGGACGTTGGTAATCGGCAGTTGTCCGGCTTGTCCGACCGCCCCGGCAACAGATACGCGTTGCGAGCGGAATTCGGTTACGTTGATGGTAACTTGGGGATTTTTAAGATAGCGTTTCAGACGACCTGTCAGGATGTTTTGCAGCTCGTCTATGGTTTTACCTTGCGCTTGGATTTTGCCGACCAGCGGATAGGTGATGTAGCCGCCTTCGTCCACCCAGGCGCCGCGGCTGACTTGGTTGGTTTGCGGGTTGCTTTGTTGTACGGGCGAATTGAGGTCGTTATGCGCCCAAACCATGATGTTCAATACGTCGCCTTTGCCGATGTGGTAGCGGTAGGTGGCTTTGCTGCGCTCAAGCGAACCGTTGTTTTGTGACAACACCGGCGGTTTGCGCATTTTTTCAACGAGACCGAAGGTAATCGGATAGATGGCGACGCGTTTGTCGAATTTGGTGTCTGCTACGGTTTCTCCGTTTTCGTAAACGATGGTTTTGTTGCGTGTGTTGATGGTGGAGCCGGGGATGACGGTGCTGCTGTTACAGGCGGTCAGTGCCATCAGAGACAGGCTGATGAGGGCAAGCTGTTTTTTTCATGTCGGTATCCTTGTCAGTCTTATCGGGGTCTCTGAAATTTTCAGACGACCTTTTTGTGGAATGTTTTGCTTTTTCGGTAGGGTGTTTAATGTGTCTGCTGCCAAACCAAATCGCAAATATCGTCTTTGGGATTAAAGCCGGCAGGGGCTTCGAGCAGCAGGGCGCGCAGGGTTTGTTGGTCTGAATTTGAGCACGCTAAGTCCATACGCATAATTATGTCATTTAATTGCGCCCATGGCAGCATTACTTCGCTGGCGGTCATAATTCGGGGATGAGTGGTTTTTTGTACTTCGTCTCCAATAAGCAACTCTTCGTAAAGTTTTTCGCCCGGACGCAGTCCTGTAATTTTAATTTCGATATCGCCGTCGGGATGTTGGGCATCTTTCAATTTCAGGCCGCTAAGCGTAATCATTTGTTTGGCTAAGTCAATGATTTTAACAGATTCACCCATATCTAACACGAATACGTCGCCGCCTTTGCCCATTGCGCCTGCTTGAATGACGAGTTGGGCGGCTTCGGGGATGGTCATAAAGTAGCGGGTAATGTCTTGGTGGGTCAGGGTGATGGGGCCGCCTTCGGCGATCTGTTTTTCAAACACGGGAACGACGGAGCCTGAAGAGCCTAAAACGTTGCCAAAACGCACCATGCAGAAGCGGGTGTATTGGTTGGGTTCGGCGGCAAGCGCCTGCAGGCACAGTTCCGCCATGCGTTTGCTCGCGCCCATGGTGTTGGTCGGGCGCACGGCTTTGTCGGTGGAGATAAGCACGAAGGTGCTGACGCCGGATTCGACGGCAGCTTGGGCGCACAAGAGCGTACCGAAGACGTTGTTGCGTATGCCTTCGACGGTGTTGAACTCGACCATAGGGACGTGTTTGTAGGCGGCGGCGTGATAGACGGTTTCAACGCCGTACGCGGTCATGACGCTGATCAGGCGTTCTTTGTTTTGTACAGAACCAAGCAGGGGTACGACTTCGATTTGACTGCTGGCGGCTGCCTGAGTTTCGCGCAATTCTTTGTCTATGCTGTATAGGGAGAACTCGGACAGTTCGAACAGCAGCAATTTGGACGGACGGCATTTCAGGATTTGGCGGCAGAGCTCGGAGCCGATGGAACCGCCCGCACCTGTGACCATCACGGTTTTGCCGGTGATGTCCGCGCCCATGAGTTCGGGGCGTGGGGCTACCGGGTCGCGGCCGAGCAAATCGACGACGGAGATTTTTTTTAGCGCGCTGACTTTAATTTTACCGTCCACCAAGTCTTTCATGCCCGGAATAGTCAGCACTTCGCATGTGTATTGTTCCAGATTTTGGATGATGCGGCGGCGTTCTTCCTGAGTGGAGCTGGGGATAGCGAGCAGGATTTTTTCAACGCCGTAGCGGTCGATGAGCGATTGGATGTCGTCAGGACCATAGACGGTAAGGTCGTAGATGACGGTGTGGCGGATTTTGGGGTTGTCGTCAACGAAGGCGACAGCGGAGTATTCGTTAACCTGTTTGATGGCTTCCAGCAGTTGGCGACCGGATTGTCCTGCACCGTAAATGATGACGGGCGCCATTTGTTTCTTATGGCGGTCGGTCAGGATGGCACGCAGAATCATGCGCGAGCTGGTAATACAGACGACCAGCAGCAAGAAATAAACGACGGGCAGGGCAAGGTGCAGCTTGCGCTCAAAAATCAGGGTAGTCAGGCAGAACAAGACTGCCGAAATCAGGCTGCCGAATGCGGCGGCGGTCAGGACGCGGGTGCTGACGAAGCGGGTAACGGCGCGGTACAGCCCCAGTCTGACAAACAGGGCGATGGTCAAAAAGGCGGTCGAGCCGAAGGCAAGCCAGTTCGCCATGCTTGCCCATTCGTCGGAGTATTGGACTCGGAGGCTTTGCGCAAACCAAAAGGCGATAAAAATCATCAAAACGTCGTGGATGACGAAGAAGGTTTTCTTGACGTTGCGGGGCAGGGATAACAGGGTTTCCAAATTCATTTTGGTATGTTCTGAGTAATGTTGTGGGCGGGTTTCAGACGACCTCGGTCATGCAAAGGTCGTCTGAAAAGACGTTTATTGCTAAGGAGCATTGGCTTTCCGTATGTGTCGGCTGTTTGCCGATTCCCTTTTTTATTTTGCTGAAGCGGTAAACCGCCGCCGTCCCGATGATACGGGTGCGGCGGTTTGTACTTTATGCTGTGGCTTCTGCCAATACGGCTTCGATGTGTTCTTTGCAGAACGCGATTTCGTCGTCGGTCAGCGTCGGATGCACCAAGAACATCAGGCTGGTGTCGCCCAGTTCGACGGCGTTTTTCAGCCGCTCTTTGGGTCGCCACGGCGTGTTGTCGAAGGTCACTTTTCCAAATAGACTTCGGAGCAGCTACCTTGATA